>JAYSSF010000079.1:0-13174 GCA_043720715.1 bacterium | reverse complement strand
CTCCTAACTGGAGATTCAAACTAGTGAAATAGACTGAAAATATGGTTGATATTTAGAATAGGGTGGGTACTATGGGTTAATCATCGTTTCCTTAATGACAATCTCTCATGATTTAGGTTGGAAGATAGATCAGGTCGAATAACCAAGAATTTGGGGTCAATGCAGAAGTGAAAACATATCATCAATTTTTTCTTTTGCATCAATGAGTGATTGATATTGATTTGTAATTGTTGATATCTGTTCGAACAGTCTATTAGCAATTACTGTCATTAAGGTTAAAATAGCAAAATCTTGATTACCAAGAATAATCTGTGCACCAATCATACCATATAAACCTATTTCCACCGCAAGCGATATAAAATTGGTCGAGTTGTATGCAACGATATATAAAGCAAATTCTTCGGTTTTCTTCTTGGCTTGATTATAGAGATCGATAACAATATCATTTTCTCTTTGCTGTTGTCATTGTTGAATAATCTCAAATCTATTACTTATAATCTTATGTTTCTGTCTTGAGTTTTTTTGAAATATTTTGTTTCTCTGTTTTCTAATACGAGCAATAATATGGTCCACCTGTATCACTATCCAAGATATTGCGAACATTACAAACACCGACAACAATACTCATCATCGTCCATAAAATACTTGCACATAATATAATGCAAACAGCATTGATGCCAATAAACGAATGATATCATCTGCAACACGATCTAACATATCACTTCGTGCCCACGCTCCATCACTAATAAGATGAGATGTTTTACCAATTCCACGAAACTCTAAATACTGATGGTCGAGAGTAAAAAACTTACTATATATCCAATTATAAATACTATTAGTAAAATCATATCATGCAGTGCGTGATGTTTTAGCCGTTAACAAAGTAACAATTACACGCAAGATTACCAAAGCAAATCATCAATATACGAACATTAATAACTCCTGTTGATTTCATGACTCAATTCTCACTACTGCCTGCCTAATTACCTCAACAGAACCATATGACATAACACTAAAAAGAATAGCCTTTATCGACAAAACTATTACGGTTTTTTTATTCTCAAAAACTGGCCGAATCAAGTCTTTGATACCAGTAATATATTCCTTGTTTTTAGCTATAGTATCGGCCATCCAAAATACAATAAAAGAATAAAGCTTTATCTCTATTTTCTATTTATCTTCTGACCATCTAACATCTTCTAATTACTTTTTCTTTGCTCTCTTAGCTCTCATTGTTTCCTTTTTGCGAGCATGGATAGCAGTTTGCTTTTCGTCTCTTTTGACTTGGACGAATGCTTTGTTCTTATCTGCTTTTTTTGCAAGACGAGTACGACGTAGTGGGTGCCCATCTTTACGAGTTGGTTTGAAGCGGTACTTACCTACTGGAGCTTCACTCGAGTCCTGTCAGACATCCTCATTATCCAAGACGATCTTCATCGGTGTTTTAACTAGTGCACTAGGTTTGCTGATTGCAGATGATGTCTTGGTTGGTCTGGTAGCGCGTTTATCAGTGAGAGGTTTTGCTCTTTTCTTCTTATCGGTTTGTTGCATTTCAGTTTCCTTATCATCATCAGCAGTTTCTTCTTCGTCTCTGAGTCTGAGTCTTTCGTTCCATGCTTCTTTGCTCTCCCATTTCTGACCATCTTCTTCCTTGTCCTTGAATTTGATATTGATCGGGACTCAGTCGAGACCGAACGCTGCACGCATCACATTTTGCACCCAACGAGTAAACGCATAATTGGCCTTACCGATATCATTGATAAACAGGACTATGGTAAGAGGTCTGACTTCTACCTGTGTTGCGTAGTAAAACTTACAGACTTTGTTCTTCGGGAAGCGTGGTGGATTTGCCAACCATGCCTTTTTGAGAGTATCATTGAGTTTATGAGTAGAGATACGCTGGTCACGGCCATCGTTGATTTTCTTTGCCCATTTCATGATTTTTTCGATACCAATCTCCTCACGAGCAGAGATTGTTGTGGTCGGGATCCATGGTGCCCAAGTCAGTAGCTTCTTGGTCGTAATCATGAGTTCCTCGAGCTGAACCTTATCCAATAAGTCAGTCTTATTCAATACTACAATACATGGTACTGCCATCTCGATCACTTCGCCCAGTAGGGTCATATCACCATTGGTCCATCACTCACTACTGTCAACCATGAGGAAGACGATCGGCTTGATAAACTTGATCATACTACGAGTCTTCTCCAGTGCAATACGCTCGAGTCCATGGATCTTACCCTTACGGCGGATACCAGCAGTATCATAGATACGCCATGATGCACCTCCTCGATCAAACTCACCCATCAGATAGTCAAGTGTTGTACCAGCTACATCACTCACATGAGCAACCATCGTCTTACATAGCTTGTTGATGAGGGTAGATTTACCATTGTTTGGCTTACCTACAATCGCAATCTGAATATGCTCTACACCACCAGGCAACTGCTTACCTGGATGATCTGTAATCCGGTCAATCGTAGCCTCCATCCCATATCCATGCTGCGTTGATCCAAGCACCATATGCTCAATCCCCAATGATGTATACTCTGACATGATGATCTCAGGAGTATTGTACTCTTCTGCATTATCAACTTTATTGAGGAGGAGCATGGTTTGGTCTGACTTACCTGCACGTCTGATCATGTCAGCAATGGCTTGACTATTGGCTGTGAGTCACTCACGAGTATTATGGACGAACACGAAGACGTCAGCCTCCTTGATAATCTGCTCGATAAATGGCTTGTCTTCGTCAAAATGATACAGTCCAGGACTGTCGACGAGCTCATACCACATACCGTGGAGTTTGGCGTGATCGCGAAGAAGCTCCCTTGTCGTACCAGGAATATCAGTAATGATCGCACGATGCGAACCTACGAGACGGTTAAATAATGATGACTTACCAGCATTGGCAACTCAGATGATTCAGACTTTCATGATACAGATTTCAGAAGATTAAAAAGATTACAGTAGATTTGAAGAGACCAGAAAATTATCCCGTTTACTCGCAATCTCGTTTACTCGATTTATCTTATCATACTGATTTAGTGTTGAAATTCGAGGGATTTTGTCAAGCACTATCAAAATACTCTCCATACCGCCCCGAGCACTCGTCATTGCGAGGAGCGAGGCACGAGCGACGTGGCAATCCAGTACATCACATGTTTCTAATTTTTAGACAATTTTAAAGCCCAGTCAAAACTGGGCTTCAATTACTTTTTGTAATCCACTTCCTTTGAGGCGAGATAATAAATCTCACTTGCTACTGGTGAATTGATGATTTTAATTTCTTCAGGCAAGATACCATTTTTTGTTAGAAGATTTAAAATCTCTACGTTACTCGTTCTGGTTCCCGGCATTAAAAATTCATAAATCTTATACCATGTTTTCATAATTTTTTATTTTGGTGAGATTACCTTATAAAGATGTGTGTGTGTGTGTTTGCAAGCGATTTTATCTTATTTTCATATGTCAACTAAACGACATTGCAAAAACACTGAAGATCTACATATATACTCTATGAAAATTGCCTACATCGATAGTCAAAACATCAAAATGTTAATCAAAAAAACAACCTAGTTACCTAGATTGTTCTTTGTGGGGCCCTTTGAAGCATATATACAGTCTTCAACCGACTGAACCACTCGTTACAAAATCATTATACACAAAAAAATCTAAAAATCAAATTGAAATTCACTATAGTGGACGTATTGCCATTCGTCCCTACAATCATCTGAAATCCAGATAATCCACTGAAATCCTCCCTCTCATGAACTACCAACAATACTCTCAAAATAATAGATCTATCACGATCGTGGACATGAGACATCACTATGAGGTAGTGAGCGATTTGGCAATCAGAGGAATCCGCAAATATCTCGCTGATGGCAAGAAAGTAGGCATCATCCTCAACAAAACTGGCTACTATACGAGTATCGTATGTCATGACTGTGGTGAGACGATGTACTGTGCACAATGTCATCTGCCGATCACCATCCACGGAACCAGTGAGAAGCTGGGATTTGCCATGTGTCACTGTTGTAGATCGACCTACAATATCCCAAGCTCATGTGAACACTGCAAGTGAACAAAACTACAATATCGCGGGATGGGACTCGAGCAGCTGTCAGACTACCTCATTGCTCAAACTGGATTCAAACCTCTTATAATACAATCAAGTGCAGTCAATTCATCACGTAAGGCAAGTACGATATATGAAGCTCGAGGCTCAAACCAACTCATCATCGGGACATCACTAATCGCTACAAGCAATACTGATCATCAGTTTGATCTCTTGGTCTATATGGGAGCAGATCAGGGGATGAGTAAGCCTGACTTCAATGCGATGTTTGATACCTTTTATAGTCTATATGATGGTGTGAGAAATCATGCCCATGCCAATGTCGTCGTGCAGACCTACAGTCCTGATCATGAGATCTTTGGGTTTGTGGGTCGCGGAGACGAAGCAGGGTTTACCGCTCGAGACCAAGCCTACAAGCTCAAGCACAACTATCCCCCATATAGTCAGGTCTGCGTCCTCATGTATAAGCATGAAGTCCAAACCAGAGTCTATCGTACCGTGCAGAAATTATTTAACGAGCTGAGCTATCTGAGAGAGTATCACAAGCGTGAGGATATTGAGCTCTATCAGACCCCACCACTGGTATTCAAGAAGTTTGGTAAGTTTCACTATCATATCATCCTCAAGTGAGCAGAGATTAGATCATTTGTCGATCTCGTATTTCCGTTGTGTAAAATCTATGAGAGAGGTTTTAAGGTAGATCGAGAGCCGAGAAATTTGGTGTAGTAAATTTCTGTAATTTACAATATGAGTATGAATTTGTAAAGTATAGTTGTCGATTTGATATGTAATTTGTAAATTATGATCATACGAGATATTTAATCTCAAACGAAACAGCAATAAAAAATCTCATATCCCCAAGGCATTTGCTGACGGATATCAGTACCACTCCTATACTATCATCAATCCAGGGACAATGGATCAGATATGGCAGTAGATCGAGAGCCGAGGAATTTGGTGTAAAAGAAAAAGCCCAGGAATAAATCCTGGACCCTCTCGAAAACGAGATGTGCGCTAACATCGGTCTCGTTATTTTTTTTCAGTCATACCTTTCATGTCTAGTAGGAAGTTTGACCCTCCTCCTTTGCCATCCATTATGAAGCTTGGGACTTGTGCACCACCTTTACCCCAGTTATCAATCCAGGCTCTTTGATTTTTGAGCTCTTCCATCTTGATAACTTGTGGCGTAAGTGACGCTGTCAAAATACGGTTAGCATCTGCTTTACCTTGAGCTTCAAGTCTTATTGCTTCGGCATTACCTTTTGCTGTCGCAATGACTGTAGCAGCGGTCGCATCTGCCATAGCTTTATTTTTTTCACCTTGAGCTTTTTGCCCTTCTGCTTCAGCACGAGCGGCTTCAGCATTAGTGATTGCTTCAGTTTTACGCTTAATAGCTGCTTGCACCGACTCTGGAACTTTAGGATTGATTGTGCACTGATCTACAAGCCAAATATTACCATCATGAGCTAAGTACTTAATTAGCTGAGACTTAAATAAGCCATCAAGCTGATTACGGTTGGACATCATAGAGTCCAACTTCCACCCTTGAATAGAGCGTGACACCTCATACAAGTAAGTTTTTAGTTGTCCCTGAAGGATATTATCCAAAGGAACTTTGTACTTATCAAACACTAATGGACTCTGTCCTGGCACAATGCGGATGTTAATCCGAGGTTTACAGTGTACTACCAACTTCTCAGTCGTAGTAATGTCGAACTCGCCTGGCTCCCACACCTGAATGGTGTTTGGGTATGAAGTAGTCATCTTCATAAATGGGCTATAAATTATCATCCCTGTTCCTAAACTGGAACGTTGGATACCTTTATCGCTACCCCATTTTTCAGTCACAACCACCTCTTCACCTGGGTCCACCATTTCAAAGTTGAAGAATATTTGCACCAGGATAAATAATCCTAATACGGTACCAATAATTTTGAACCATCTGTTTTTTACAATAATTTCGAATAAACTTTTCTCTTGATTTTCCATTGTTTTAATTTTTTGTTTTGATGTGATTAAATGTTTTTTTGATGACTAGCCCAATTACAATAAGACTAACCAAAAGGATTACGTATCCACCAAATAACTTAATGCTAGATGGTGAAGAAATCAACTCAAGTGCCGTATTGATTCCAAAAATACCAAAAGGTATTCCTAAAATCAGAAATAGCAGAATTTTTAGATTTTCTTTCATTTTTTTTAATTTTAATGACCGAATGTTAGCTTTAAAATATTACTGATATATATATATAAGTCAATACATTTTTATTTATTGTTATAAAATTGTGTAATGTTAGTTCTGGACTGATTTTTCTCGATTTTCTGGACAGAAAAAACGAACCATCGGTTCGTCTCTTGATGATTTTTGATCTTTTTTTTCTGATTTTTCCGATTTCTTTTCCGATCTTTCTGGATATTTCTTTTCCAACCCTCTACTCATTCGAGCACCAAGGACCCTGACCTCCCCCAACGGGGGAGGAGCTCTACGCATACTTCTCAATCTCAGCCTTGATCTCATGATTGAGAGGATCAAGCTCGAGCATACGATACAAGATCTGCACATACAGGTCATAATATGCTGACTCATGATACAGCTGTGCGAGTGTTGAGAGATAGTCTGCGTTCGTTGGTCTGAGTTTGACCATGTTTCTCACACAGTCGATGGTTTTATCTGTTTCTTTGTTATTATAATATACTTCTGCCAGTGACATTCGGTATCTTGGGTTTTCCGCTCTTTCTTGGACGAGTTTTTCGAGGATGATTTGAGCATTTTCCCATTCACCAAGCTTGATATAGCAGTTTGCTACCATCGATAGAGATTTATCATCAGTTGAGTCAGCCGACACCAATGCACGATATAATCCCAGTGCTTTCTTATGTTCTCATTGCTCATAATAATGTTCTGCTAACATTGCAGTGAAGTCACTACGATCAGGGTGGAGTGCGCGAGCTTCGATGAGCTTCTTTTCATATGATGAAGTCTGACCTTTGTCCTTGAGATTGCGTAGTTCAAATTGGATCACCTCGAGGGATTTTTGACGTTTGGTCTCAGCAATATCGCTTGGTGTAGTGCTTTGTACGATGATTGTCTCATCAATTATACCGTCCCCATCAATATCAATATCCAATATTTCGATCGTCCTCTCGATCATTACTGGCATCTCCTCTTCTATTTCTTCTTGAACTATCTCTTCTTGTGCCAATTCAATAGGTTCCTCTTGTGCTGGCTCGAGCAGCTCTTCCCAATTATATTCTTTTTCTTCTTCTTGATTATTTTCAGTGTCATCCTCTTGAGGATCCATATCATCTTCATCCTCTAAGACAAAATCTTCCTCTTCCTGCTTCATTGCAGCAATCACTGGGTCATAGTGTTCTTCTTCAATCTCATCAATGATTAGTGCGTCGTCAGCAGAGAAATCATGATTCGTCTCAATTTCAATTTCTTCATCAATACTACTTTGACTATCAGATTCACCTACTAATACTTCCTCAGTAGTGCTATCGGATGTATCGGTAATGGTGGAAGCCGAAGATCTTCCTTTTCGCCAACGCCACAATCGTACGATCGGTGAAGCAACTAGAATGAGAACACTTGTGATTCGTAGAAGAATTTCGATCTGTAATAGCATCAAACGACATAAAATGATAAAGTCTATATTTGATAGTAGATAATTTTATATGAAAGTCAAGTATTACAAAAATATTATTTTACCTTAAAGACGATAAGCTGACTTCCTCCTCCAATACTCTGCTGGAGTAAATTGACAAGCTGTTGTTGATAATCTTGAGGATTAGATTTTGATATGCTTACGATATTGAGGTAGTTGACAAGGACATATCTTTCATCCTGACTCAATTCCTTGATCTGTGAGACGATGGATGGGTCACTCACCTTCTGAGCGACTGCTGCTAACTTGGCCACATCAACATCTTTACCAACGATGTCTGCGAGATCTCCCATACCATATGTTCATGACATCCTCTGAACAAATATCTGAAGAACCTTCTGGAGCAATGCATTACCCTCATCTCATCGGAATCTCGCAGTAGCAACCTTAGTTCTTGTAAGAACAATGTCATCACCAGATACTCCAAACGCAGCTGACATCTCAGCATCACTGAGAGTAAACGCATATTTGGCAGCGATATTATTAGAATTGAAGAGTTCGATACGTCACGCAGATACAAGTTTCGCAAGCATTGATATTGCTCACTGCTGGATAATCTTGCCTGTCTCAGGATCAATCTTGGCAAACATACGATCACGGAGCTTAATATTTCATTCACCCATTACTACTGATGCAATATTAGGATCAATCACAAGATATGATAAATTTTTATCCTTAAGTCTAAGATAACTACGACAGACATTACCATCACTAAACCATTCCCGCATCGAAGTAAGGAAGCCATCACCAATGATATTATACTGATTGAAGATAAAATATGGCATATAGGTACCAGCAATTAACACTGCTTCCTTGTTTTCAGGATTGGCATCGATAGCGGCAATCGTCTTGTTATAGTGAGGAAACTGAAGGTTGAAGATGTCCTTACCTGAGACTCCATAGTTGATGATATTTTTGGGCTGTAGTTGCTCATCGATATCTTGTGATCTTGCGTTGGCAGTTTTGTATTGGACAAATATCTCTCATCCGCCCTGTGAGCCAATACGAATGAAATTGAGTATAAATTGAACTATGACAATCGCTCATAGTAGTCAGAATACATAATATATCAAGGTACGTGATGATTTGGAAATCTGACTCTCGTCGGTCCATGTATCGACAATCACGATCATCGATAACATCGTCCAGATGATAAGACCGATACCATACCACAAGATCGAACTACCACTTACCCACCAGATCATCCAACCGATAATTGCTGTCAATGGGATGATTGCACGACGTGGATGATAAATCAAGAGCCAAACTGTCGCGGTCACAAGGATCACAAGTAAAATAAGCCATACTACACCAATATCAGTATAGTAACTACTCAAATTTTGCAATGACCAGTTATAAGTCATATTGAGCGGTACAATCCAGCGATATGGAGCTGATACTACAGCACTACCATTTGCTGTATCTTTGAGGAGAACTTTGTCTTGTCGATAGAGGTTGAGCTGTCTTGCAAGATCCTTCTGGATATAACTTGCACTCAGTCACTGTTCTTTGAGCTTGGATGCTCATTCGAATATCTTGAGAGCATCTCATTTAAGCTTATCTGCAATATCAGTAAACTGTCACTGACTCACTGCAATACGAGCATCACATAGGATACGAGCGTCATGATCGAGAGCGATACATGTGTTTGTTGGAATTAGTTTTCCTCGCCATAAAAAGTTACTAATACCAGCTTGCGCAGTACGCAAACCAAATCCTATTTTTTGATACCACTTAAGTTTTTTACCACCTATCTTGCCTACATAATCATCTAAATATTGTTGCCAAGGAGTCCTAAATGTCTTACCGCCATATCAGATATATCTACCGAGATCTTCTCCTGCTCATTCTGATACTGCTTTTTGAGTTCACTGATAGAGAGTTTCTTGAGTGATTCACTCAGATTGTATACTACATGATACAGATGGAGGAGTGGATGAGGTTTGAGCAAGTAATTTTGTAGGGACGTCGCTCTTGGCGCGTCCGTTGATTTCAGGTAATATCTGGATTGCTTCGTCCCTCGCAATGACGAGGTCGCTGGAATTATATCACATAAGCACTCCCTGTACATATCACTTGACACCATCGATCTGTGATCAGATACTATGAGATTTCCATAGCATCATCGGCGTCTTGACGATCACCAGGAACCCAATCATCACAGCTCACCATACCACGAGACGAGGCCATAGCTTGAGTTTATCCTTGCCTGAAGTAAATATCCCCAGGACCATAAGAAGTAATCCGAGAACCACGCAGATACCTCCTGCAGAGCCACTAATATATAATGGAACGGTCGTAATCTTCATGAGAGCCATTGCTCCGATCACCACAAGCCCTGTACCAACCATCGCCCATGCTCCAGCGACAATACCAGCAAATAGTACAACGACGGATGCAAAGTCGAACAATGATGTAGGTTTGGAGAAAATTGCAACTCAAGCAACTAAACCAGAGAGAATAGTTTGCATATTAATTTTTGAAGATCATTTTTCTTCTTCTTTGTCGTCTTTGTAATGTAATGCGGGTAACCAATCAAACACCAAAACCAACGCACATAATGTGATCGCCAAAATACCAAAGTCAGATTTATTGTCCACAAATACGAGAAAGGCTCACATACCACTTGTCAACCATGAGAGTAATACGACCCACGATGTCTGGTAGAGCGCTGATTTATCTGATAATCCTACATAACGGATCACGCGTCTCACAAGTCACCATGTCATGATCATCACCACAAATATCGCTGATAAGAAATTCATCACAACAGCCCATGTGTCAGGCCAGATCCATCATCCTACAGACTGAAACGCATATCCAAACTGAAACCACACTGCTATATAGGTCAGCCATGGAGATGGGGACCGCTGTGCACTCAGAGAATTCCATAAATATCCATGATGTTCTGCCCAAATCTTAGGAATATACATATAGGCGTGATTTGCATCCCAAGCAGTCGGATATGGGATAAATGCCAACATGATACCATAACACAGATACATGATTGTGATACCTAATAAGATTGTAGTCAGACCCTTGGAAAATGTATCAAATCCAAGGTGATTATTGATAAGTTCTGACGTATTGCGTGCGAGAGTCTTCCAAAATGATGTTTCTCTCCAGATCAAGTATCCACAGACTGCAATACATGCCACTGCGACAATCTGATAGAACAACGTGCTCAATACCAACGCCCAAGAGATTAATAATGCTGCGACAAATCATAGCACTAATGCAGTAACTGCACGATCGAGCGTGTCTGCATCATGATGATAGAGTCTACGATAGAGCATTGATCCACCAGACCACATCCCTCACAACATCAGTCACGCTGATCAGATCATAAGTCAGACATTGAGCGGTAGCGCAAGATATGCAGATCAAACAAATTCATCTCTCACAGCGATAAATGCATATGCAAAGAATAATATCCCCACGACGGTACTCCATACGAGTCACTTAGTAGTTGCTTTATGATCCATGAAATAGTTGTAACCCAATGGGATACCGGCAGATACTACTCACCATAACATCAATAATCGATTATCTCAATTTTTGAGCATATCATAATAGTATGTGTGCTCTCCAAAATACTCTTGGAAGATACTGATTCCTCAAATAATGAGAAATATGATAAGCCAAATCGCAACACCAGATAGTTTTTTCATCAATAGAATAAAGTAATTAATTAAATATGACGCTATGTTGACTATTTCTTGTATTTCAATGATTTCATCACTTTCTTGCGAGCCCGTCAGGACATACCCACACTCACATAGTCAGATCCACCACTAGGAAGTCTGACAAAACGATATCCATCTGGGTCGATCCTCATCCTTGTCTCATAGCAGATCTTACGACCACCTAGAAACCAGTGATAGCTTGCTCCCTTAGGGTTAGTCTGTACTCACATTACACCAAGCTCTTTACCCTCATCAACAGAGAGGGTTCTCTTAGGATATTCAAATCTTTTCTGACCTTTTGTATTTTTTGCTTGCTTTGCTTGTTGAGCCTTTTTGCTCGCGATACCTTGCTTGTTGGTTCTTGCCATACTATGGTTTTAAATGGTAAAAAATCATTACTCTAGCCGTATGAGCAGTAGAATAATGATCTTAAACAGTATTGCAAGAAATCTATTGAAACACTTAAAAACTAATACTTATTTAAATTCGAGAGAGCTGATAACTAATACAGGTTAATGTAATTTTGTTATTTTGGTTTTTTTCTTTCGCCGAAGAGAACTTCTCTATTTTTTTGTTTTTGATCATTTGAATACTTACTATTTCGTGTACAAAAATTTGTATAAAACGTAGCTCATTCTTTCGTTTCTCTTATTTTTTGTAAACTTAAATCATTTCGTTTTTTCATAATCAAGTAGCTTCTTCGATCAAAAATACTACTAAAATTATCAAATTTACTACACTTACCACGCTCATTATAAATTATTCCAAGTAGTTTTTGAATATTTTCTTCTCTATCTTTTTTTGGTTGTTTTTTATTCCATCTATAAAAAGATTGTATAAAGGGTCTTCATCATTCAATTTCTTCACCGTTCAATATTCATTTCGTATTCATTCAAGAAAATCAGCTTTCAATCATATTTTTTTCTCGATCATCTATGGATGAGTTATTTTGTCTATAATTCCTACCCTCAGGGAAAAGGATTTTATGGTTAAAATCTCTGTCCCCTAGATCAAATAACTTATTCCAGTTTCTAAATTTCTGATAAAAATAGCTACCACCATTGATTATTTCTTTATCTATCTTCCCATCGGTATTCATTCAAGAAAATCAGTTTTCAATCATACATTCTTTTCGTTGATCTATGGTTTTTAGCTGTGAGTAGTCTATTGATGAATTAATTCTTGGAAGTCAATAAAATAATTTTTGCTTATTTTCTTGCTGTTCTTTGATAGATTTTTTTTTATTCCAGTTATAAAAAGCCATATAAAATAAGCGTCATCAATCAGTATTTCTAATTTGCGATGTGTTTAATAATCCCCATCACTTTTCGATCATATAATTTTTCCACTGATCAATTTTAGTAAACTCTTTTCGAGCATAAATTTTATCTGAAAAGCTTAAATTTCTTACTTTATTAAAAAGTTGTTTTTTATTTTTATACTGTAATTCAGGTGGTTGGTTTCTATTCCAGTTATAAAAAGCCATATAAAAAGCATTTCATCATTCAACTTCTTCACCATTCAATATTCATATAGTATTCATTCAATAGAATCATCTTTCAATCATATAGTCTTTTCGTTGATCTATAGTTTTTAATGATTTTCCTATCATATTTTTGGCTTTTCAATTTTCATTATTGTGGCTAAATAGAAAATTTAGTGTGGCTAAATAACCTAGAAAACAGCATAATAGAGCTGTTATTTAGAACTAATTTAGCACAATGACTAAATGTTATGCG
>JAYSSF010000078.1:0-13198 GCA_043720715.1 bacterium | reverse complement strand
AAATACTAGTCATATAGTACTATTTCTTAGCTTTTTTGCTAGTGAAAATTGATTATTTTAGTGTTATTTTAGAGGTAGGTTTTGCAGTGTTTCCTTAAGATCTTTTTGCGTCAAAAGTTCAAGAATTTCTCTACTTGGTTGTAAGGCAGCATAATAATATACATCTTTATGATTGGTATTACCCAAAATACTCAATGTTATTGCTAGGTTATCTTTATGAATCGCACACACATTTCATACAAGTTCTGTATGGTAAATAGAGGGGCTGTATTTTGATATACCATAGATGGTAGCATATCTTTTTCGCTGTTCAGGATTTGATATCTTACTAATCTTATCTGCTACCTCTAAGGCATTATTCATTTCAACATCATAAAAAGCAGAATTAGAATTTGGAAACGTATTATCGGTGGGCGCTGATCTAGTAAGCATAATATAAAATACAAAAAATAATGTTTATTTTATAATAATAAGTATTGTAATGTCAACCTTTTTTACTAGATTCTAATTTAAGAGATAATATTACTCAAATTTAACTGTTTCTTCCTCGCCTGTGGCGAGGTTTTTGATTTTATAGATTCACTGTTCCAGTTCTCCAGATCCAAAGATAACACAATGTGTGATTCATTTTTTATCTGCATATTCAAACTGCTTACCGAGTTTAACTGGGATTGGATAATATTCACAGTTTTTTCATTGTTGAATTATTTTAGATAGCAATTGTAATGATTGGTCACGAGTATCTTCGAAATTGATGATCATATATGAATCTTGATTACTTGTACTTATTTGAGAACCCATTGTTAGGAGCAATTCCATCACACGATTGGAAATACTACATCACACACCACTATATGATTGCTTGGGAGAGATAAAATCAGTCAGACGTTCATATCTTCATCATCATGCAATAGCTCATAAACTCATATCTTCTCATAGAAATATCTCTACTACTGTACCAGTATAATATCCATGTCATCTGACGATTGGTAGAGCAAATTCTACGGTAATACCAAACTTACTAATATCTAACAGTACTGATGTAAGCTCTTGATATCATTCATACTGTTCAAGTCACTCTAGACTTTGAGAGGTGATAATACATGTTATGATTGACTGCTGCTCTGCTGAGAGAATTGATGAGAGAAGTTTTTGATTTTCTTCATCACTACGTTTATACCAGTCATCGAGAGTTTTGAATAGCACTTTACTACTTGCATCATCAAGTCATCGTGATGTAGCAATACTTTTGATGAGTTTAATATTACTGACTTTGACTGATAGTGGTGATGAGATCCCATTTTGGGTAAATATCTCTTGCAGTGCTTTGGCCATAACAATAATACACTCAGCATCATATCGAGTACCGACATCTTGGTCAGATTTCCAGATTGTATCAATATCAAATTGCCAAAACTCTTTATATCTACCTCTTTTGGTCCTCTCTCATCTCCATACGGGTTGCATCTGATAGCGCTTAAATGGGAAGGTGAGTTCGTTCGTATGATCGAGTACATATCTTGCAAATGGTATCGTCAGATCAAAGTGTAAGCCATAATCCTTGGCATCTTCTACTCACTGAGCAAGCCCATATAAGCCATATACTTGCTTATCAAATATATCTCCACCTCTGGATAAAATATCTATTGATTCTACTGCAGGAGTATGAATATGAATATAATTTCGCTGCTCAAAATGACGACGCAATGTATCCGTCATTGTATCAAATATCTTCTGCTCCTTGGGAGAGTACTCAGGGAATCATCCAGGGCGATACATAGGTCATAGGTGATAAGTTAAAGATTATTAACTAGATATCTTTTTTCAATTGATTTTCAATGACAAGTCGCTACACTGATGATCTTTATTATTGATATATCATATGAAACGCACTATCTCTATCGTCATTACCTCTCTTATTATATGAGCGCTGATTGCTTATTGTATCTTCTTGGTTACACAACAGGCGATTTACGTTTCTTCTAGCTTTACTGGTAATGAGGTTGCTACAGCGATTTGACTCATTATAGTACTAATTGGTGTTTGGTTCTATAGCACGATTGGATGATCTCGTTTGGATAAGCCTAAGCTGACCTTGAGTGTGTTGGGTATAGGATTGATTTTTGTAGGTGCATATGTGTTTATTGATGCTGCAGGGACCAACACGTTTCTCAGTGATGCAACAAGAATTATATGAGTGTATATCTTGATCGCAGGTTTGTCATGATTTATTGGTGGTGCATTTTCTGATAACAAAAACGCGACTACTGGGTGAACAGCACATCGTGTCAAAGGAGCAGAAGTGATTGAAATTTAGATTATTTTTTGTATTGGTAGATGGTGAATGATACATTTACTGTCTGTGATTCTTCAAATTTAACGATATCATAATTGATAGAGCTAATCTTCATCAGCAAGAGATGCTCTGATTCTAGTCAGGTTTCGATTTTTTTGATCATCTTCATCATATTTTCTTTGTTAGGAAATATGATAGTTGTATCTACCCCAATTGTATAGATCTGCTTTGCTTGGTCAATGAGATTTGGTTCAGTAAATGTGATATTAAGTAACTGACCGAGCTCTCTATCGGCATCAGTGTCTTTATCTTTTTCTATAAGCAGGTATTCATTAAAATATTTTAGAAGGGTTTTTTGGTCAACATCCATCTTGCTACCACTGAGAGGAGTGAGCAGGAGATACGATCTTGTGACTGTAATATCTTTCTTTACTCATGTGAGTACTTTATCACATAGATTACTATTGTTAATACAGGTAACAAGATTGTTCATATCACTTTCTCTTGTAATCTGTTTGAGTGTTTGTTCATTTGACTTGAGAGAGTCAATTTGTGTTTGTTTTTCTGATATAGTTCACTCAATCTCTGTAAGTGATTTGGTATTGTTGGTATAATCTGTGAGAGCCGCACTAGCATATGTATAGATAAAATATGCAACAATCGCTAAACCAAAAACATACAATTTTTGTTTTACATCGTCTACTTTTTTCTTTGTTTCAAATGATGTGAGATCATTAGTTTCTCAGCTGAGAGAATTTGCTTTTATTTTATCGGCAATTTGTGCTGCGAGAGTAGCATTGAGTCAAGGTGCTGTAGAAGTTACCACAGGAGCATTGAGGATCGGAGGCCCTGAAGGAGGCGTGAGGGGCGTGCTTGGATTGATGGTATCAGCCATTAGATATAGTGATAGTGAATAATATTATACATTCATTATATCTGTATGATCTTTATTTGTCAAATATAGTAGATTTCATCAATAATAGGACCTTATATTTATATGAAATCTACTACATAGCGCATTATTTTGCCCCAATTCTAAGGGTAATATACTATATTACATTTTTTGGTAAAATTGATAATTTTAGAAAGTCAATTAGTAGAACCGATGAATCCTTTGTGATTTGACAAAAAGGGTGGCCTGACTTATAATAGTGTATTATTTTATATTTATACTTTTCTGTCGCATGGAACCTACAACTCAATGAACTACTGCAAGCTGAATGTTTGGTGGTGGTCAGCAAGATGATACCGCAACTCCTATCGTAGCTGATACAACTCAATGAACTACTGCAAGCTGAATGTTTGGAGGTAGTCAGCAAGATGATGTAATTGCCCCTATTGCGGTAGATAGTACTTTTATACAAGAATCAGTGCCTGCTGCTATTACTGAATCAGTAGCAGTAAATGAGATTCCTGCTCCAACATTTGTGACCTCATTTCAAGATGTAATACCGGAGCAGCAATTTGATAATAGTATTATTGAACAAGCACCCGTTATTGAACAAGCACCCGTTATTGAACAAGCAGCGCCCCTACAGGCTCCTATTTTTGACTCTGCTTCGCAGTCTATAGCTACATCAGTGCCTCTTACCATTATGACAGCTAATCAAGAAGAACAGCAAATTCAAGCTTCTCAGGCTCCTACGACGTGATCTGCATCAAAATGAATTGAAAGTCTTAAGCAGGCACCAGAGTTTGCTGGTATTGATATTGATGCAATTATTGCGCATACTAATCCAACTGGTACAGGAGCAACGATTATCAATACATCAGTAGCTACACAGGTACCTACAAGTAGTGCGTTCAAAAAGATGGCTGCTATTGGTGGAGGACTATTTGTGCTTGCTGGAGCTTGATTGTATGTATATAGTACGATGTTTTCAGCTGGTATCGATGTTGCTGGCGATATGATCCAAGCAGATGTACAACAGACGCAAGAATGAGACACTCCTATTGAAGATGCTTCTCAATCAGAAGACGTTATTGCTGACGATCAAGTACCAACAGATACTACTGTGAGTGAAACTACCACGGAAGTCAGCACCACTACTCAACCAAGCTTTGGAGTAACATCATCAGACCCAGGGACTGACTTAATTGAGCAAGTGGGTGAACCAACTACTACACTTGTAGATACGGTATGACATATTACTTCTCTCAATGAGAAAATCAAAATTGCCCAAACAACAGTACAAGATGCTACTGCAGCCGGTAAAGATGATGCTGTCAAATATGGAGGCTTTGCTGTTACTAAATATAAAGAAATTGTACAAAAGCTCGAAAATGGATGATATAGCTCCAATAAGGATGTGGTTGATGCGACCTCTAAGATTGATCTCTTCTATAATAAGGCAATTGATATTATGAATAAATAAACATCTTACATGTCCCATCACTGACAATACACAACATTTGAGGAGAGGTTTGGGGCTTTTGTCCCCTATGAGACGAGGGTTTCTATGTCTTTAGAAAGCGAAAGAAAAGTCCACGAACATGATGAAGCATGAATCCTGGTCAAGATTGTCGCCTATCTTATAGACCTTGCCCTGATTGTTCTTATAATTCCCCTTATCTATAATATCTATCACTATCTCAAGTGGTGACAGACACTATGACAGCAAATCATGGGGATTAGGATTTATTGTTTTCGTCATCATGGTAAGCCCATTGTTGCATCGATACCGCAGTTACTACTTCGTTTTGTTTCTAAATTAGTGTTTATCATTAGTTGGGCGGTGATAGGTCTAACACTTACTCCAATACGATTTGATAGATATCCCTATGGCAATACGGTAGAGCTTAGTTATCAGATGTTGTATGTAGCCACAATGGTTTGTTGGATACATGCGTATGTATTTCCCATGTGGTTCAATAAGCACCATAGATGATTACAGGATATACGAGCTGGTACGATGGTAGCCTATGATGCATGATTCCAACTAAAAAGAATGATATTATGAATTATTTTATGTGTATGTTTATATTATTTTGTTTTAGTAGTGAGCCCTAAGATTATAATACTGGTTACTGAAAAATTCGAGTGATCATGGATTGATATCTATCGATCAATATGGAATTGGATTGATTATTGGATATTACATGGTATGTATTCAATGTGACTTGCAAAATAGTATCTATTTAGATACAAGAGAGATGTTTATCTCTCTTTTTTGATTACTATGATATATGATAAGGCGATTAGCATTGCACATATCGACGGAAATGATAGTACGATTCTGCTAGATGAACTGACAGATGGGTCAGATTATACTGTTATTTATTTTTATCCTAAGGATTGCACTAGTGGATGTACTGTAGAGGCGGTAGAATTTAGCCAATTGGTTAGTGAATTTACAACATTATGAGCGAAAGTGATATGAGTATCCAAAGATAGTCTGACTTCTCATCATAAGTTTATCTCACAGTCAGAGTTGAGAGTAGATCTTGTTAGTGATAGTGATACGACCTTGCATCAGGCGTTTGGTGCCTGGGGCGAGAAGAGTATGTATGGACGTAGATATATGGGGACAGTGAGAAGTACATTTGTCCTTGATACATCGTGCAAAATCATTACACAATATACTAATGTGACTGCTCGTGGTCATGCACAGCAGGTATTACAGGATCTGCAATCGCATATTCATGCACTTTAGTATTTATGGTGTACTTCCATGCAAAAGCCAAAACATCTTGTTCGTTGACTCTTTAGTCACATGGATATTCATCAGAAGGTATTTATCTGACATACAATCATCTTGGTGATTATGTTATTTTTGTTACCTATTATTAATCTTGATGTGATTGAATCATCCACAGTGGGTAGTGGGACGATCAAATTTTTTAGCATCACATTTTGGAAGTCTAATTTTGTCATCATAGCAATGATTATATCGATCTTTTTGACAACCTTTCATGAGAGAGTAAGGCAGATGATTGTAGCTGCGTTTGGTGTGAGTGATGTGTTTGTTAATTTTGTGTGCTATCTTGTGATTGTGGCTGCATATATTGGAGTAGGTGACGCAACGATGGCGGTGCATCTTCATCTTACTCAGACGATCTGACTTGCGTCGGGATACTATATCATCGGGATATGGTTAGCGATAGGACTCCTTCTCCATGCTTCCTGGTCATACAAACATGGCAAGAAGGCTCATCAAGCTACTATCATTAATCTTGCAACTCAGAAACAAGGAGAGCATCATCATAATCAGGAAAGCTTTAAGAATTTGTTTGATTAGGATTGCGCTACAAACCCTCAGTCCTTCGGACAGCTCCCTTATCAGGGAGCTTAAAATTCGATTGAATTGAGAGCTAAAATCACTATACAGATATCCTATGGTCCCGTAGTACTACGGGATAGCTCAGTTGGTAGAGTCACGCAGTCCTGCGTGATGGTACCATATGTCGCTAGTTCCATATATACTGATCTTTAATACAAAAATACCAATGTTTTATGTTTATATTCTTCAATGAGAATCCTGAAAACATTATATTGGCTACACATCTGATATACAACAGAGATTGTCTCAACATCAAGCTGGTCAAACTCCAACTACCAGTAAGATGTGAAAGATAAAACTTATTTGATATTTTATCAAAGAAACAAAGACTGATGCTATCAAATTAGAAAGAATGATAAAAAGAAATGGTCACATTGAACATCGAATAAATCATTCAAGCTTTGTAAAGCATTAATATATTATGGCGATCGTAGCTCAGTTGGTAGAGCAATGGTTTGTGGTACCATCTGTCGCGGGTTCGATTCCCGTCGTTCGCCCCATTTGATGTATAAGTCTATTGTATTGTTGTGTAGTATTATCTACATAATTATTAGTTTAGTCTCAAATGATTGAGATTTTTTTTATGTAACAAAAAACTCACCCCCGAAGAGATGAGTCTTAATTACATCTATAAAATAAGTATGTAATTATTGAGCTCTGATAGCGTATCCAGTAGCTGTAGAACTAAGAGATCCAGGGATGAATCCACCTGTAGCCTGAGCATAACCAACTGAGTTACCATTACCCTTTTCAAGATCAGCAGATACTACGTATACATTGTTTCCTCCTGATGCAATATATAGTGCAGATCCGTTAGGTCCTACAATTGGCATATTACCATAAGCTGCTACTGTAGTAGCCATTGCTGCTGTAATAGGAGTAGCATTTGCACCAGTTCGTAATGCTGCAGGACTTTGTTCTTGATTAGTATAAGCACTAATAATAGTAGCTACTTGTTGTAGTGTGGCTTTCTTCGCTGTATCTCTTGCAGTAGCTTGAGATCCAGTAAGTCTTGGGATCAAAGCAACAGCCAAGATACCGATAATAACGATTACGATCAAAAGCTCGATCAGTGTAAACGCCTTTGTTGTTTTTGTTGTCATTGGTGTAGAATAAGTAATAAATAAAATTACAATACTATTATAAGTGGATCTTGATAAAAATGCAAATCTTTTTTATCAAAAAGTGTAAAAAAGGTATAAAAAAATCTGACATTGCAGTCAGTTACTGATAAATCATAGAATTAGATTTTATAAAGTATAATAGAATATTGACTCTTATACAACTAATAACGAATAGTGAATAGTGAATAATTGTCATTAATCTTTTGATTTGATGGTATTAAGCGAGGATGTGAGTAGTTTTTTGCATTCAAGATTGAGATTTTTAATATCCTCAACTTTTTCATCAAATCATTGCTCGAGAAGATGGCATCGATATTCAGTTTCGTAGCACTCTTTGAGTGCAATCTGTAATTTAAATCAAAAATCTTTACGGGAATATCAAGCGGCCGATTCATAAATATTTGCTCCAATACTTGTACCAGATCTTAGTAATTGATTTGCTATTTCATAGTGACGTTTTTCTTTGAGACTGGTACAATAACGAGCTACCATAATACCTAGTTCAAGAGATTTAGACTGTAGTATGCTTTCTTTCATTATAATTAATAGTTAATAACTAAAAATCAATAACAAATAATATTTTTCACTATTCATTATTCGTTCTTCACTTATAGCTATCTACAAATTGCTGTAAAACATCCAAATTCTGTTTATAATTGCTACGCATAGGTCAGATGATAGAAAGAATGGCTTCATAATCATTGACGATAACCTTGGTATACATGATTGATATGACTTTATCATCTTCTTGGACAAAGGTGTGGTATATTTGACTATTCTTCATCATTTGAGATGAGATAACGGAGACGACGCGCTGGCTCTCGATAAACTCGATGATATGCTTGACCAGTTCTGATTCGGTCAGGTATTCTCCTCTTAACAACTTATTGATACCGAGAAAATAGTAGTCATCATTGCGGATAAATCACGTAACAACACCATCTACATAAGTACTCAAGGTCTCTACAAGATATCTGAGCCCGGTCCTGGTACTATTGACCTCAAAATCATAGGTTGTGACTGGGACTGGAAGCTGAGATGTCTCGATCATGCTGGTCACATAGGCTTTCATCCCGTCAATGGTTGGGATACGACCACTGGAGTTATATGCTTGATAGACAAGTCATTCTTGTTCGAGCTGATTGAGATATTTACGCAATGTTGATGGAGCATATTCGACTCATTCGATGGTATGGAGAAATTTTGACCCAATCGGGTCTCATTTGCTGATATAGTGATCGATCACTACGTCGAGGAGGGTGCTGAGTTTGGTGTGTTCGGTTTTACTAGGCATTAAGGTTTATAAAGTTCATAAGGTTTGTAAGGTAGCTTTGTGTCATAAACTATGCTATTGCATTTATTGACTCATAAGTTTGAGTGAGATGATCATGGGTCTCCTGATGTAACGCTATAGTATTGTCCACTACTTCTTCAGTATAATCAAGATGATTGACAATATTTTCATGTGCAAGATTATCTAGTTCTTCTGCCGGATTGAATCATTGTTCTCTTAGCTTGAACTCTTCTACTTTTGCTACCATAATGTAAATATAAAAAAATACTACCTTAGTAGTACTCATATTGACTATCAAAGTCAAGTCTATTGTGATGTGGTAATATTATTCTTTCCAAGTAAGATTTGGTGCTCCACATTTATAACAGTACTGGTGGGTATGTGGATACATTTCTTTGCAATTCTTACATGAAATCTTGAGAGCGCCACCACAGAAGACGCAATGATCATAGCCAGTGAGGTTAGGCCTCATACATGATCCGCATGGCACAGACTCAAGATCCATCATCATCTGTCGTCAGATCGTATCTTCCTTGCGAGAGAGAGGCCTAAGAAGGAGATAGAGAGGCAATCCAATAAGTGGACTGGCTACTAAGACAAGGAGGACGCAGAATAGCTGAAATAGTCAATTATCGCTTCTTGCGTAGATATCTCTCGCAGTCCATAATATACAATAGATCCATACAATACCAACGATCGTCCAGATAATAGTATTGAGTTCAGCAGTATTATTTGCAAAGAGGGTATTGAAGAGTGCTAACATTTTTACGTTTATAAAGTTAAAAGGTTTATAAAGTTTATCAAAAATAGATTAATCGACATGAATTATGGATTGACGATTTTGGTCCGAACATTGACAAGCTCGGCACTAGGATGGAAAACTGGATCTACCATCCACATGACTACAAACGTAAGCAGTCAGCCTATAAGTATTCACCCAACAACTTCTACAAAGGTATGTCACAATCTTTCTTTGAGAAATTGGAAATTCTGACCGATCTTAAGTAAATCTTGCATTTCGAGTCTGATATCGTTGAGGTATTTTGCGTGCATACCGGCTTGATATCTGACATTCATCGCATCATACCAAAACAGAAATGACATCCCAAACGCAAGTGCGAACAATGGTCACCCTCGCCCTGTACTGATCCCAATCACTACACAGATACTGCTCGATATACCACTATGTACTGATGGAAATCAACCAGCTCTCCATAAGGAATCAATACTCACACTCTTTTCAATACTAAAATCAATCACGACCTTGAAGATCTGAATGATACCTCATACGATAATAGGAACTAAAAAAAGTGGGATAGACATGAGAAAATTTAGAGAAGTTAGGATTTTTTTTGTTCTTTGTCATTGCCACAAAGAACCAAAGGTCTAGTTGAAAACAGCACTATTTTCTATAATTCTGTGTCTTTTATTTCGTGTGCGTAGCAGTGTTTTCAACCACTGCATGCGGGAGGACATTATTACCACTTTTTCTTGAGATCTGGCATTCAAGCTGGTTTATCTGAGATGGGGATGCTTTTAATCCCTCCGGCTTCAGTACCTCCTTTATACTCATTAGAGTGCTTTATCAAGGGAGAACTTGAATTGCTTTCCATGCTATTGACTATTTTTTTGATTTTTTCTTCCATTGCTGGATCGACTCATTTGAGCATGTTGACGAGTTCAGTGGCTTTGCCGTATCATTCTTTGAGATAATAGTAATATCTGTTGAGCTCTCCAACAATACTATTGAGGTCAGAGTTTTTCATAAGAAGCTCGGTGACTTTTTCTTTGAGGATGAGGTTTTGCTCTGTGAGCTCTTTAGTTTCGGATGAGAGGCGTAGGTTTTCTTCTGTGGTTTGACCAAGATTGCCCCTCAGTCAGTCTACAGATTTCGTATCCTCATAACGAAAATAGAACACACCATATCATATGGCTGCTCCAACTCCTAACCCTAACAGAAATGTGAGTAATTCCATGATGATTGAGAAAGCTGACTACTAGTTTCAGATCTACAGATTGTGAGCTTAATATCAAGAGATTTTACTGATTGCTTCGATTCTATCTTCCAATGGTGGATGTGAGGCAAATAGTCCAGAGATTCATCATGAGATCTTGAGAGTGCTGAGTGAATCGTTTTGTATTGAGTTGGGATCATAGAGCTTCTGTAGTGATCTGAGTCACTGAAGCATAGGTTCTTTGGATCCGAGAAATTGGACACTACCAGCATCAGCGGCAAACTCTCTGACTCTACTGTGTCGCATCAAGATCAACGTCACACCAAGTCAGAATACAATATCAAGTAAGTTACTAATAAGAAAATAACTTCATGTATTGGCAATACCTCACTCGTCATCATCACTCATGGCACCAGAGATGATACCAGCCAAGATCCTCGCGAGGAAGATAACAAGAGTATTGAGGATTCACTGGAGGAGCGTGGTAGTCACCATGTCACCATTGAGGATGTGAGCCATCTCATGTCAGACGACACCACTGATCGCATCATCGCTCATCTGGCGGAGTAGTCAGGTACTGACAGCTACGAGTGCGCTATTTTTGCTAGCACCGGTAGCAAATGCATTTGCATCAGCAGAAGTATAATACCCTACCTGTGGCATCTCGATGCCTTGTTGATCAGCAATACGTCTGACTGTCTGGTAGACAAGCGAGAGTTTCGGGTCATATTCGGCCTGGTCGATGAGTTGAATGCTGTAGCTGCGCTTGGCCATCCAGCGTGAAGTCCACAGTCCGATGATCGCACTACCAAATCAGAATACAAGCGACATGATAGCAAGTCACTGATATCCGCTACCTTGTAGATTGATATTGAAGAAATATTGGATCAGATTGAGCAAGATGGTGAGCGTCACCATGATTGTCAAGCTCGAAAGCGCAAGGAATCAGATTCTCTTAATTCGGGTGAACATGATGAAGGACAAGAGTAAAGAACAAGAACAAGAATAAGAAAATAGTATGATAGTTCAAGTATTGACAAAAAAGTAATTAGCAGATATAATGTAATATTATTTTATAACATATATTGTCATGCCAGAAAAAGTAGCTAAGAAAAAACTTACTATTGCTGTAGATAAGATTGAATCTCAAACAATGAAGGAAATAAACACAGGAGATCATAAAATCTCGAGAGAAATTGTTGCTCCAAAAGTAGAGCAAAAGAAAACTCTCAAAAATCGTATCAATACTGTAAAAGATAATCTAGAAATTAAAAAAGATAGATTTGTAGATGGTATCAAAAGGGAGAAATCATTTGCCAAACTCACTCTCAAAGAAGCGTCTGAACAGGTAGATGTATTTGCTGATCGTATTATGTCGTCATTAAAACTTGGTACTATTGGCAAGGTAGATCTTGTTTCACAGGAAGTAGATGATGTCCTAAAGGAAGCTGATCGTATACAGGTTAAGGGATTAGTCAGTAAATTGAAATTCTTAGTATCTAAGAAGCATCTATGATTACAGCGTGTAGTTGAGCAGATCAGTAATTCTTTGGATAATGCAGATGGTGATACTGATTACGGTCTTGGTGATCGCCCAATAGTCAGCAAAGAAAAGATTGAAGAAGATAATGGGCGATGACCAAATTAATGAGTTACTATGACTTTATAATGTATAATTAATTATGAGTGTTGAATTTTGAGACAAATCTATAGTAAAATCAAATGAATTGATAATCAAAGACTTATCTCATCTTAAAAATGAGGTTTTGACCCTAGAAGATAAATTACCAATCAAAGAAATAGAAAAACTCATAGAATTAAATCTGGATAGTCAGACATTACTGGATAAAGTACGTGACTTATTATTTATTCGTAAGGATTTTGATTCAATTATGAATAAATATGCTTGTGAAATGGAATATCCTCTGTATGCTTTACCTTATCGTCAGATATTTTTTTATTTATTAGAGCATGGATATGTGTTTTTACATAGCAATTCCATTAATCCATTTTCTCTTAAGCCTTTTATTAAAAAAATCTTCAAATATGACGATTTTGAGCCCTTAAATAAACTTTTTAACAAGAATTTTACCTGAAATGGTATATACTATGAGATAGAAGATCTATCAAAAATTCATGTTGCTACAACATTATTTAAGGAAACACTGCAAAACCTACCTCTAAAATAACACTAAAATAATCAATTTTCACTAGCAAAAAAGCTAAGAAACAGTACTATATGACTAGTA
>JAYSSF010000077.1:0-13292 GCA_043720715.1 bacterium | reverse complement strand
GTAGTCTTGTAGCCATGTGTAGAAGATTGATACTAAATAAAGGCAGTAATTATACTTTCTTTATATAGTGGTGCAATTAATATGATAACTTTTCTTGTATAAAGTTATCATGGCTGATAATTCAAAAAGATATCCTGTAATTCATGAAAATCTATGAGATATATCTGCGATACATCAACTAAAAAATTGCAGTTCAATTGCGGATATCTTACTAGATGATAAACAGTCATTAGAAGCAGGAGATCTATCTGCATTTCGACAGGAGCATGCTTATTCTTATAAGCAAGAGCGTAACGATGCACAATCGAAGAACTTGAATCAAGATTAGCTATCTTTGAAGAAAGGGAAGCACAACTAAAGCAAGATCCATACAAAGAAACTACAGAAAGACTTAAGGAGTGGGTACAGATTATTCAATGAAAATGACAATTTCTCGAAAAAGACTATATTGCTATGAAGAGTTTCATAGGGGAATTTGATTCTATAAAAACTCTTAATGGATTGCTAGATAGGGCCCAAAACCTTGGTCTAAAAGATCTTCTGGCTGCTTTTGTTAGTTCTGATCTCAAAAATCTATCTGAAAATACCCAGATAGTGCTAGTTAGCAATGGATTTACTGGTATAAGTAGGACCGCTTTTTGAAAGCTTGCAAGTGAATCTTCAAATGAAAAGCTATTAGATCAGTTATTAAAGGTAGGTAACTATTCAATAGTATTATGATTAATTAGTAATGAGATCATAAGTATGGATATGTTATTAAAGATTAAGTCGAGATATAAATGACATACAGATGAGGATATTATTGTTACAGAAGCGTTGAATAAAAAACTAGAAGAAGTATTAGCGCATTAGTTTTAATTATTACCTCTTGCCCTACATCTCAAAATCACTACACTAGAGCCATGACAACCATGGATATCAGTGAATTTGAGATACGCTACAATGCATATGTCTGACTGAATAAAATCACCAAGCTGTGATTGACGCAGGAGCAGATTTTGACATTGGTGCCAATCACTGATGGAGGAGTACTAACGCAGGAGCTTACCAAGACTGAGCCTTCACAGCTATGGGAGTTGACTCGTGATACCTATACGCCTGCTAAGTTGGACTTCATCGCACAGCATGGCGAGCAGCAGTTTGGCAATTATACAGTAGCTGACTATATTCATCGTCTGGAATACGAACTCAAGGTGGTCAAGGAGATGTGATTTAATACCTATCTGCTCGTAGTATCAGACTTCATCGTATGGGCCAAGGATAATCATATCCCAGTATGACCTGGTCGTGGTAGTGCCGCATGAAGCCTCCTCACCTATTGCATCAGTATTACCGATGTAAATCCACTCGAATTCTGACTGCTGTTTGAGCGTTTTCTCAATCCTGCGAGAGTATCACTACCTGATATCGATGTTGACTTCGATGATGAGCGCAGATCCGATGTCCTCAACTATGTCAGAAATAAATATGGTCAAGCAAATGTGGTAAACATTGGTACATTTATGTCGATGTCTGACAAGGCAGCGTTTAAGGATGTGGCTCGTGTAATGGGTATTCCATTTGACAGATCCAATCAGATCTCCAAGTTATTTACCGAAGTCAATGACAAGTGAGCAGTAGATATCACACTCTCGTTTGAGAAAAATGATGAGCTAGCTATCATGCTCGATGCAGACCCCAAGATCAAAAAAACCCTCGAAATCACACTGAAACTCATCGGTAATATCCGTCAGACATGAGTACATGCCTGTGGAGTAGTGATCTGACCTGGAAGTGTGATAGACTATGTTCCTGTGCAACTACCACCCAACGAATCTGATCATGATAAATGATATACTGTCACTCAGTTTGAAGGTAAGTTTGTCGAGGAAGCTGGCTTGATCAAGATGGATTTTTTGTGATTATCTAATCTGACCATCATCCGTCATGCGATCAAGATCATCATCGCGAGACATAAGCAAAAATGAGAGCCGCTACCGGAGATCTTTCAAGAATACATTGATACGACCGAATTTCATCCACCGATTGACGATAGCAAAACATTTGAGACTATTTTTCAGCGTGCAGATACGTCATGAGTATTCCAGTTTGAATCTGACTGAATGAGGAGATTTCTTGTGCCGCTCAAGCCTGATCGTATCGAAGATATCCTGGCGATGAATGCGCTGTACCGCCCTGGTCCGATGGAGTTTATTCCATCATTTATCAAGCGTAAAAACGGTGAAGAAGACATCAGATATATGGGCAATGACCTACATGAAATCCTGACCAAAAAATATAGCAAGAAGGTCGCAGATGAGCAAGAGGCCAGTATGACTGAAGATCTACAAGGTATCCTATGAGTGACCTATGGTATCGCCGTCTATCAAGAACAACTCATGCAGCTGGTACAGAGTATGGCAGGATTTTCACTTGCTGAGGCAGATGAGCTACGCCGTGGAGTAGGTAAAAAGATCAAGGAAGTCATTATGAAGGTCAAGGCACAGTTTATCGAGCGTGCCCAAGAATATCACAACTATAAGCCAGAAACAGCAACCTGGACCTTTGAGAAGATGATCGAACCTGCAGCGATGTACTCGTTCAACAAATCTCATGCAGCCGCATATGCTCTCATCGCATTTCAAACAGCATACCTCAAGGCTCATTACCCTGTTGAGTTTGGTGCTGCATTGCTCAGATCAGCAGAGACCAATACTGAAGAACTCAGTAAATTCATCAATGAAATGAAACTCAATGGAATGATCATTCAAGCACCAAGCATCAATCAATCATATAATCATGTATCTGCGATTGAGAATACCATCAAACTTGGGTTCCTCTCGATCAAGTGAGTAGGAGACATGATTGGTGAGTTTATCGAACAGGAACGTCAGAATCATGGAATATTTACGAGTCTGACCGACTTCTTGACGAGATGTGCTACGGTAGTCAATCGTAAATCTCTTGAGGGACTCATCAAGGCATGAGCGCTGGATAGCTTTGCCAACACCAATACTCTATTACAAAATTTGGAGGTTATTCTTGACTGGACCAAAAACTCACAAGCCATGCCCAGTGACGGTGGACTATTTGGTGGATGATTTGTACAGAATTCTCTGACGCTAAGACCATATCCAGAGATGTCGAGAATTGATCGCATCAAGACAGAGCATAGCGTATTCAACGCATTTGTCTCACAGCATCCGTTTGATGGTTTGTATCCATGGGTTAAGTCGAGGAAGGTGACTCTCATCTCTCAGATTGCCAAGGAAAATTCATGAGATTTTAATATCTTATGTTTTGTAGTACATATCACTAGAGCAAGGAAGAAATGATATTTTATCAAAGTAGAAGATATTACCGGTCAGATTGAGTTTTTTGTCAAGGAGACATTTGATATTAAACCATTTGATATCTTGATTATAGAGTGATATAAAGGTCGTAGTGCTCGTATGTCTAAGATGATCAAGACTACTCTTGATGATTTGATAGAGCAAGCAACTCGTAGTGGTCTATATGATGAATCAGAGACTGTTGCTTATGTTAAATCCAAGAGGTTATGAATCACCACTACCAACGAAAAATCAAGTCTCAATACTGATGTTGAGGTCGATAGTGAAACAGGAGAGACGATCATACTTGATACTGGATGACTGGATCAAAAGATTGCAGACGATATGGATGAGTTATTGATTGAGGAAGAGAGCAACGAAGAAGTAATAGATGAAGATAAAATTATCGATGACCTCATCATTGCGAGTGCGAAATGAAATGGGTCCCTTGGGGAAAAACAGACCTCGGATGAATCACAAAATATACTCGAAAATAGTATTCAAGAGTATGTGGATCCCGTGCCGCAGCAGTTAGAATTACCACCAAATCATTTTCCTATGCCATCTGATATGTCTACGGTCAAAAAAGCGATGGCGCTTATGAAGACCCATCCTTGAGAGATTATAGCATCATTGTGAGGTATGAAGATCACACTCAGTGAAGAAGGATTAGAAGAATTACATAAGATATTATCATAAGTAAAATATTTATTTTTTTGATCAAAATAATTGATGGAACCACAAATTCAAGTACAGTCGCAGCACCAGGACCGCACCCTATGGAAGACAATTTTGATGTGGACCTTAATTGGTTTGTTGTTAGTTGCCCTATTCGTAGGGGGGATATTTTATATAGTGATTTGATTTATCAAGAACAGTGGCGCATATCAGACCACTATTCAGACAATTGTGTCCAATAAAACACTGGAGCAGCAGTACGGAGATATTACATTTGGTAGAGTACCTAGTGGACAAGTTCATACTACGCTATGATGATGAGAAGCATCACTGCAGATCAGTATTGATGGTAGTAAAGCTGATGGTATTATATTATCAGATCTCGTACAGTGAGCAGATGGTAAGCGAGAAATCATCTATCTTAGTAGTATTGTAGACTGATCAAAAGAACAAATATTAGTGGATCGCACAAGTAAATAATATTTATTGACTATTTTATTATCAATGTCTTCAATTTTTACCCGTATTATCAATCGTGAAATCCCAGCATCCATCGTCTATGAAGATGATATCTGTATTGCAATCTTGGATATTAATCCTGTACAGAAGTGACATACACTCGTGATTCCCAAACAAGAGCTCGAATGGATGGATGATTATGATGATGCAACTATAGCTCATTGTATGGTCATTGCTAAAAACATCATGAAACACCAAAAACATATGTTAGCAGGACTCACGCATGTGTATTTGGTTGTGGAGGGGTTAGAAGTGCCACATCGGCATATTCACTTGATCCCAAGTTATGAAGATACACCACAGGTTCACTGGCCACATGTTACATACGCACAGTGAGAAACAGAATCTTATTGTAATCTCCTCAAGCTCCAACACTAGACTCCTACTAGTGTTTTTTGATTGTTGTCACAGCGTGTAGGTGAATATCGTATATACCTTTGTATCGAAGAAAATTATAAAAGATTGTCACAACTTTGAACTATTTTTTAACTATTTTTAACCACTTCCCTCATGAAACTACTCTCTCTCATTATTGTTTCATCTCTGACACTATGATTGTCAGCTACTACATGGGCACAAAATACCGATCTTATCGACCAATTACAACCTAAGGCGCTAGATCTCGATACGGCAACTGTCATATCAACTCTCAACAAGCAACAAGCTAACTATCAACTTAGTCAGGCAAAATCCTGTGATCAGCTCAAAGCAGTATTCGTAGAATGGGCTAAAAATATCCCACAATACAATTATCCAATATATGCGATGGAGGACGCAATGTCAGCAAATCCAGTAGCAACTCCTAGCGCTAAAGGTGAAATGTGAGGTGGTGGTATGGATATGTGAGTATCAGCAACCAACACTCAGGTTGTCGGTATCGATGAACCAGACCTCGTCAAGCAAGATGCAAGAGCATTATATTTTTACAATGCAGAGAAGCAGCAAGTAGAAATCTATACACATCGTAAGCTTACTGGTAAAGGGGTTATCACTTCTACCATCAAGACTCTAGAGAACATGTACAATGTCCAGCTCATGCTTCGTGGCAATCAACTCGTCATCTTGTGAGCATACTATGATCGGATGAAAGCTAGTCAAACTTCAATCATCGATAGTAGCACCGTAACAGTAATAGCACTATATGATGTGACAATACTCAAAACTCCAAAACTACTCAAGCATTATAAAGCACCATGATACTATCAAGATGTCAGACTCAATGGTAGTCAACTCACTGTAGTATCAAACTTATGACTTAACTTGTATGGTTTGCGTGATGGTATGACCACAGTAGATGCAGCAAAGATGATGCCGTATTGGGGTTATAATCCAGCTCCTACAAGTTTGAAGGATGATGCAAGTCTCAAGGATGTAAGCCTGGATTGTACGAGCGTATGGTATCCTAGTGGTACTGGTACGACAGATATGTCGATGACAAGTGTGATCACACTCAACCTTGATGATCAGGCAAGTACTGCCAAAGCAACATTGATCGCTGGTAATACACAAACTGTCTATATGAGTAAGGATCGTCTCTATCTCATCGGTAGCCAATATATCAACGACATTAACTCGAGCATGTGTCCAATCAACGCTCGTTGTATCTGGAATCCAGGAACTTCATACACACAAGTTACATCACTTGATCCTCTCAACCCAGTCAAACCACTCGTGTCTCGTGTAATCGGATACCCACTCGGACAGTATGCATATCATCAAGATGCTGTAGGGAGATTCTATCTTGTGAGTCAGGCAAATCGTATATCAGATGGTCAGAGTGTATCTCATGTATGGTCATTGGATAAAACTGGTAAAGTAGCATGAGCACTGCTCAATCTTGCACCAGGAGAGCAGTTCAAGGCATCGAGATATATTGGTGATAAGTTGTATTTGATCACATTTGAGCAGGTAGATCCACTATTTGTCATTGATCTATCTAAGACGAACCCAACTATCCTTGGCGAGCTCAAGATTCCATGATATAGTACTTATCTCCATCCATATGGAGTGATGAATTGAAAAACATATCTACTCTGACTAGGATATGAGGTGGACAATAGCAATGGTCGTACTGTCAACAGTGGTGTCAAGCTTGAGTTGTATGAGATTGACTATGCCAAGGCAGTCAAATGAAATATCAGTGTCAAAGCAGTACAATCACAACGTATTGGATGACCTGGGACTGAGTCAGAAGCTCTACGAAATCCTCGTATGTTTGTCTATGATGATGTGTCCAAGACGGTCTATGTGCCACTCGTGAGAAATGAGCAGAAGGTCATCAAGTTTTGCCCCACAGGCGTAAGCTATAAACCAGAACAATGTTACGATAACTATACAAGTGAGCTACTGTTTGCAGGATATAAGGGTGTCACAGTGACTCCTAGCAGTATCAAGCAGACCAAGGTAGTAGACTATAAGCATTACTATCAGTCGATTGCTAAAACAAAGTGATATGGTGTTGATAGCTACTATATCAACGGACTAAGCAATAGAGTGTGATATGCCAACGGTCAACTCTGGTTTGTGAACAACTGGTTTATAAGGACAGAGAAGAAGTAGTTTATATGCCATATTTCAAAGGTTATAGGTAGACGATCCATAAGGGATCGTCTTTTTATTCTTTGAAAGCGGGTGTAATCAGCTACCGCGGTGCAAGCACATACGGTATGTTGATCTAGAAGACGTACCTACGAAGCAAGTTTCGAGGAAATCTTTTTGATTATAGTATTTGCATTTATACCAGTAGGTAGATATAATTTGTATAGTAATTTTTAATTATCATCTCTATGAATACTACAAAATGACGAGAATTCTTTAAAAATATATTCGCTAAGATTTATGGTTGAGTTGCTACATGACCGGAACTACATCAGAATCTATGAGCTTCAGATCAGTGACTTTTTACCATATTATATGACGAACTGGTTCAAGAACTACTAAATGATGACGATACAGCACACTATCTTAGCTTACTGTGATGGGATAAGGATTCTGAGGAGTTGAAATCTGTATTGAGTAAAATTGAATGGAGAGACCCAAAAGATGATAAAGGTTTTTCACTATGTGATAAGGCATTGCAGAATCAATTAAAATTAAAAAGACGATCATATTTTAAACCTTATATACAGTGATGAGACGATCAAACACAATTATTATTTACTTGTCTGATGAAACAGCCAAATTCTCTCAAAATGATAGGAATGTGCGATTATTATAATATAATTATGTGGATACATATGGCCATATCGTGACAAAATTATAATTGGGAAGATATTAAGCAACGATGAATTGATAAATATATTGAGAGCTCATCAGACATGATTTTAGCAGGCCACAGTAAATCTTCAAAGAAAGAGTTGTCCGACGAGAAAGAAGCTATTATTAGATCAAATAAAGAATATTGAAGACATGCACGATGATTAGCTAATCAAATATCAATATCTCTGCAGGAAATAGTTGGCAATAAAAAATGAAAAATCACACCAGATCAAATAGATACGATTCATATCGTGTGGTATAATATATTAGTAATCTTTTTATATGGAGAGAAAGTCTTTAAGAGTACTAATATTTTGATTAATCCAGACACCAAAAAACCAGAAGCAGTAGATATGCCATATGAGCTAGGAATGGGGTTTTAAAGTAGTTGAATTGGCACTATCCCATCCTTTGGATCACAACTTCATGCTCCTGTCAGTCTAACCACCACTCATCACGAATACCACAAACACATGAGAGAATATCATCCTCTTCGAGATCCACAAGCGGCACTCAGAATTGTCCAATATCGAGTCACTCCATACCAGTGTTGACTTTGCATGCACAGGCATAGCATGCACCGCTACGACAGCTATATCCGATATCGATACCAGCTCACTCTGCAGACTCGAGTAGTGACTGATGCCTGTCAGCAAGAAACTGTCACAATACTGTCCCATCGTGATCTTGCACGGTGACATGGGTCTTGGATGTTGTTGTTGGATCGATAGACATAACGACTGATGGAAAAAATACTAAGCTTAGTATAGGGATTTGGCAGGCATTCTCAATAGTAAACAAATTTTACGAACATATCCCAAAAATCTCTTGCAATTACCAAACATATTCTTATATCAGAACATGTTCTATTTTAATTATATCAAAATACCATGTGAAGAACCAAAAAATGTAGAACGATCGAACTTGATATCCAAGGGATGAAATGTCACTGTTTCTGACCTACTCAGGCGGACTACGACACACTGGCGAAGCTTCCACAAGACACACTTCAGCCCGATGAGCTTCAGTCGATCATCTATCAAGATGTCGATAGTCTGACCATGGATCAAGCTTGTATCAAAATGTGAGTCTCCAAGACGGTCTATGCTGGAATCTATAAATCTGCTCGCCATAAAGTCGCTACCATGCTGATCCAATGATCAGTCCTCAAAGTCTGTACCAAGTGTAACAATTAATAATTTAATCATTCTAAAGTTTCTCAATTATCTAATTTTTCTTCTTCATGAAATCAATAAACGAATCACAACTTATCGAGCAATCGAAACAAGCCAAGAAACTAGTTGTGGATGCAAGAACTCCAGCAGAATATCGTCTCCAGCATATCACTGGTGCGACCAACTTGCCACTCGATCAGTTTCCCGATCATGTCGACACACTCAAGCAATATGATCGCGTCATCGTCTACTGTAACTCAGGTAATACCTCATCACAGTTTATCCGTAGAGCGCAGCAGGCATGACTAGATCATTGTATCAACCTGACTGGGTGAATATCCTCATGTAAATCATGTCCGATCACCACGACCAAGTGACCACTACCTATCATGAGACAGGTGCAGATCGCAGCAGGATTACTTGTTCTTGTGGGCGTTATCTTGTCGCTAATTCTCAATCAATGGTGGATTACTCTCAGTACATTTGTAGGAGCAGGACTCACCTTTGCAGGTATTAGTGGACGATGTGGTATGGCCAAACTCTTGGCGATGATGCCATGGAACCGTGATACCAGCACACCAGCTCGTCATCATACTATCACTGGTAAGGACATTATTATCAAGCAATTTGAAGATAGCAAACTTGCTCACTACTCATACGTAGCTATCAGCAACGGAAAGGCGATCGTCATCGATCCTGAGAGAAATCCTCAGAAGTATTACGACTTCATCGACTCGCATCACGCGAAGCTCGTCTGAATCTACAACACTCACCCTCATGCAGATTTTGCGAGTGGACATCTCCAGATGCACGAAGATACTGGCGCGACCATCTATGTCGGTGATAAGGTAGGAGCTGATTATCCACATACACCGCTTCAGTGAGGTGAGGTGATTACCTTTGGTTCCGGATCTGTCGCAGCATATTTCACTCCAGGACATTCGCCAGATAGTATGAGTTACCTCATCCAAGATGCTGATAACAAGCAAATCTGACTGTGTACGGGTGATTGGGTGTTTATTGGTGATGTAGGTAGAGCTGATCTGAGAGAGTCAGTAGGAAATCTTAAAGCAGCACAAGCTAAGCTGGCGTGACACATGTATGATACGACGAGAGCAATCTTGCCACTACTGGATCAATCTCTTATGCTATTGCCTGCACATGGCGCAGGTACCTCATGTGGTAAGTGACTCAGCAAGATGCCTATGGATACACTCGCCAACCAGATGAGGTATAATCCGATGTTACAAGATATGAACAAGGAAGCATTTGTCACAGAGTTGACCTCTGATCAGCCAAGTATCCCAGCGTATTTTACACACAGTGTACTGCTCAACAAAGTAGGAAACATTAGTGTCAGTGAGGCAATGAATACGATCACAACATTGGATCAACTGCCTCATACGCAAGACATCACAATGGTTGATACTAGAGCACGAGCGACAGCAACTAACTATCCTCTCAGTCAGAAATCACTCATTATCCCACATCAGAACAAATGATTTGTTGGGATGCTGGGTGCGATGATCGCTGGGGATGAGCGCTATATCCTGATCGTCGAAACTCATACCGACAAGGCTGCAGTACTGTGTGATATCTTCAGTATCGGATATGAAGATCACCTCCAAGGCATCTATGTCATCGAAGATCATGGTAATCGCGAAGTCACTATCCATCACAGCGACCTCAATGATGACTACACCATCCTCGACGTGAGAAGCGCAGCTGCATACGCAACCAATCCGTATCCTACAGCTCATGTGATCAATATCCCACTGGAGCAACTCGCATCACGTCATGCAGAACTCGACAATACTACGACCTATATCCCATATTGTGGATGATCGTATAAATCTGACATTGCATTATCGTGGTTACTTGCCCATGGATATCAAGTTCGCAAGATGTCTATCTAACTAAATATATAAAGCTCAAATCATAAAACATAATAAAATATCTTATTCTTCTTATCTTCTTATTCTTATTAAATCATGAAAACATTAACAAACTCTGAATTCTCACAAGCTATCTCATCTGGCGTAGTCATCGTAGACTTCTTCGCAGAACGATGCGGACCATGTAAGATGCTCGCTCCATATCTGGAGGAAATGGCTACTAAATTGGCTGGTCAAGCCAGCTTCTACAAAGTCGATGTCGACTCAGAACAAGAATTATCAATGGCTCAAGGTATCACTGCGATGCCTACGATTAAGGTATTTAAGGATGGAGTAGAATTTCGCATGATCAGAGGCGCTGACGCACAGGGTATCTGGACAGCAATCAATGATGCTATCAAAGCATCATCTGCGCAGGTATGAGCTGGAGCGGTCGCTGGGATGTAATTGATTGTAAAATTTAACAACATCATTACAAACCTTATAGCAACAGCGTATACCCGAGAGGGTGCAAACTTTACAAACCTTATAAACCAATAAATGCACAAGAAACTAATCATCATCTGATCATGACCTGCATGACATACTGCAGCCATCTATGCTGCGAGAGCAGCCCTCGAGCCGCTTATGTTTGAGTGATGGATGGCATGAGGAGTAGCTGCTGGAGGACAACTCACTACTACGACTGTGGTGGAGAACTTCCCAGGATTTCCTCATGGGATCGATGGACCCAAACTCATGGAAGACATGCGCGCTCAGTCGATCAATTCATGAGCTCAGATCCTGACTCAGACTGTAGATTCAGTAGACTTGTCGGTCAGACCCTTCCGCTTATCAGTATCTGGACAGGAATATACTGCCGATAGCATTATCATCTCCACAGGAGCGACCGCCAAGAAACTCGACCTACCAGGTGTAAGCGAATACTGGATGCGTGGTATCTCAGGATGTGCCGTATGTGATGGTGCATTACCGATGTTCCGCAACAAGCCGATCGTCGTGATTGGGGGTTGAGACGTAGCGGTGGAAGAAGCGATCCATATGTCACATTTCTGATCTAAGGTATATGTATTGGTAAGATCTGACCGTATGCGTGCCAGTGCCGCCATGCAAGCCAAACTCACATCCAATGATAAGATCGAGATTCTACGATATACTGAAGCGACCGAAGTCCTCGGAGATGGCAACAAAATCTCAGCCGTCAATATCATCAATAATCAGACAGGCGAAACATCTACCATCGAAGCTGCAGGATTATTTTTTGCGATTGGTCATACTCCAAATACGGCGTTTCTCGGTGGGCAGCTAGAGACTGATGATAGTGGTTATATCGTGACTTATAGTAGAATGGTTGAAGAGCTTATCAGTGGTAAAAAAGATGACCCAGCAAAGATAGAGAAGTTTAGAGACGGCAAACATAGATATCAAACTAGTACATCTATATCGTGAGTCTTCGCTGCATGAGATGTGCAAGACAAAGTCTATCGCCAAGCGATCACCTCTGCAGGTACCTGATGTATGGCAGCACTGGAAGCTGAGAAATGGTTGCAGGATAATATTTAATGTCTTTTTATATCAAATGAAATTATCTGAAATAAATATAAATTTCCCAGCTAATTCTCATGAGATTTGAGTATGGATTGATTGATATCTTCGCTGAATAGGTAAAAATAAATGACTCGCTGATGGTTTGCTAAATACAGATAGATTTTGGGTATGACCATTGTTATTGCCGCTTAATAAATTATACAGATGTTGTGGTCCAGAAGAAGAAATGGAATATGTGGTTACTCAACAAAGATTTGATGATAAGATAGGTAGAATAATAGAATATTTTAATGATGGGAATCAGATGGAACCGATTATATGTGAGTATAAAGACTTGGTGTTGTCTGTCAGAGATGGAAACCATAGAACTGAAGCACTCAAAAGGATATGACTATGAAGTTATCGAGTGGTCATTCGATCTAATTCCCAAGAAGATTATTATAATTGTGTGGATTATTTATCATCAATCATAGCATAATATGACCAAACTCAAACCTTTCAACCTCCTCAAAATCCTCTCCAAATACTGGAAGATTATCAAAGCTACCCTAACTGATGATCGTGTTCCCTCACTGCTCAAGTATGGTCTTATTGGGACAATCATTTATATTGTATCTCCAGTAGATATTATACCTGATGTGTTGCCAGTAATAGGTCAGCTTGACGATATAGGTCTCATCATCGCAGTACTCGAGCGGATTAAGTCCAACCTACCACCTCATGTGATGGATGAGATTGATGGCAAAGTCATCAAGGGAAGCTAGTTTATAGATCACAGTTTATAGTTTATAGAGGTCTTTAAGTTATCAAGGCTAAATAGAAAATTTAGTGTGGCTAAATAACCTAGAAAACAGCATAATAGAGCTGTTATTTAGAACTAATTTAGCACAATGACTAAATGTTATGCG
>JAYSSF010000076.1:0-13379 GCA_043720715.1 bacterium | reverse complement strand
GTAGTCTTGTAGCCATGTGTAGAAGATTGATACTAAATAAAGGCAGTAATTATACTTTCTTTATATAGTGGTGCAATTAATATGATAACTTTTCTTGTTCAACTTAATAAAATGTGAAAAATAAAATTTGAAAACATAGACTGGGACACGGACAACTACCCATTAGAATCAGATCATACCATTGAAACGATGAAAAAAGTTGCAGAAGCACTTGGGGCTAAGGAAGTGATTGACTTCCCAAGTAATGAATCCAATCATCTATGAGTATACATTCAACAAGAAAGAAAAAAGAAAAAATAGCTACACTACAATTTCTTTAGCTGTGTCAGCTGTAAGTTTATTGATATCATTAAAGACTATAGGAATTAGATCTGATACTGGTTTAAGTTTAGGCCTTAGATCTTGTAGATGAGATAGAAGTTTTATGTCATTCATAGGGATTTAAAGAAGAGATAAGTTACAATTATAATATATATCTAAATAAATAAGTCAAATAAAAAATCGACATTAGTCGATATAAGTCGGAGAAAGGGAGATTCGAATCTACCTGTCGGTAGACAGGCTCCCGTGATCTAATATTTTGTACGGAGAGATAGGGATTCGAACCCTAGATCCCGATTTATCGGGACAACGCGTTTCGAGGGCGCCGCATTCGACCACTCTGCCATCTCTCCATTCTTGCCTGTCGTCATTGTCCCGGCAAAAGCCGGGATAAACTTGGTCGTGAACGACGTGGCAATCCAGTTTTATCAAAGCAATTTAGTTAAATCGCTGTCTAGATTTCTGCTATATCTTTGGTCTCATTGAGAGATATCGATACCAGCAGTAATATTGTGTAGAAGTACGGTATTCGAGTTTTCGAGGATGCGAGTTTTCGAGTCTTCTGATATGCGAACAATATTAGGAATCTCAAGCGTATGATACTGAGTCAGCGCACGAGCTACTGCACGATAATCTGCAAGCTTAGTATATCATAGCTTAGTCATAGTTCCAATCGTATTGGCAAAATCGACATCAATTGAACTTGTCCATAACAGTTTATCTCAGATATATCTGAGGCGAGGATAGTGCTTATTTGCTTGAATATATACAAAGATATGATCATGCCATATCTGTGCCTGGTCTGTTGATAGTGATTTGACCGTTGAGATGAGTTGGGATTTGTTCATGTGTATATGATTAGTGATTTGATGCCCTATTTCAACCAGAATAGTCACTGGGGTATCGCTCATCTGCGGACAAGAGTGCTAGGGTAGTCTCGAACATATCATAGTGCTTGATGGGTATCAAGAAGATGTTGTATCTGGCTAGTATCTTGTGTATTGTCCCAGCTCAGTCGATCGCTGAGGATGATGGCTTGGTAGTTATAATATTCATTATATAATAATTCATAATTCATAATTCATAATTCATAATTCGTAGTGAGAACTCAATTAAGAAAACTAATCGTCTGATCAAGTCACTCACAGACATATTCTCAGGTCTGTCACTGATCAGGATAGAGGATGACGCACTCCAGTCATAGCTGCTCACATGATGTGACTGTATGATTGATGATCTGATTGATTTGCTGTAGTAGTTTACTGTGATATTGTCGGTTATTAGTAATATCAAGCACAAGCACTGCAGCCGCTGGAGCAACTACTCACTGACGATATGTTACCTGTCCTCTGGATGCACTACGGCGTTGGTCCACATGTTCACCGTTTGTCTGAGATAACATGGTCTCGTAGCCGAGTCTTGCTTGGGTGAGCAATACATCGATCCTGTCCACCCTCACGTGTATTCACTGTTGTTCTGAATCTTCAAAATTATCACTTATAGATGATGTCAGCTTGCTCGCAAAGAGCTTGGATCTGAGATTGGATAGTCGAGTCATGAGGATCACAGGTAATAAAGCATTCTTGGACAGTAGATCATTTTTTCATCAGATATTTGAGGCCAGTGTCAGTAGGGTAGGAGAGTGACATAATCGTTTCACTTGAGCCTTTTTGTTGTCTGGAGATTCTCCCTGGGATGATACGGATGATTCATAATATCTGACTGATCTTCATGAGTAACTTCACAAAATCTGGTAAGATATGATGCTCTTGTTTGACAGTAGATCAGCGGTTGTGTTTCATAGTAGTAGAGATGTCGGATGATTGATTCGGATGATGACGGATGATAATTTATAATCATTATAATCGTCATTGCGAGGAACGAAATATAATGAAGTGATGCGGCAATCCAGTAAGAAATTGAATTATATATCTCAGAAATAAACTTATAGTTTATGAATGCACTGGATTGCCGCGCTTCGTTGCACTACGCTCGCAATGACGATGTAAGAGGTTTCTCAATCGCAATATTCCACTCTTTCTCCACTCATTCGACTCATTGAATTAGCATTGATCAATTTTTCTCCGCTTTCGCTACTTTGCTACTTGGGTCTTGTCAGACGATCAGATGTGTGACATTTTTGGTGATGTTTTCACAATATTCTGCTCATAGTCTGACCAGTTGCTGGTTGATGTCGCTACGAGCGAGTGGGAAGCTTCCCGTGATAGCAAATCTCACTCATGATAGAGGTCAGTTGCCAGATCTTTTGTTGGTTTCATAGTTGTCAAACTGGACTCATGCATCAGCGAGTTGCTGGAGCAGCGAGATATTGTCAGGATCAGAGAACCAGTTAATACATGATTGGACTGTTTTATCTCCGATACCATGGATTTGAGAGAGGAAGGAAGAATCTGTGAGATAGTAAACTAAAGTTCAAAGCTTTGATGACTCCAATAAGCCCTCACCCGGCTCCGCCACCCTCTCCCACGAGGAGAGGGGACTGCTATCATTTTTTTCTGACCTGTTTGCCGACGAGGCAGATTTTTTTGAATATTTTTCTGATTTTTCTAGACCTTTTGCAACCTCTTCTTCGATAGATTCAATAACCAACTTCGCCGTCTTAGTTCCAACTTGTCTAATACCAATTGCATTGAGGATTCTCCATAATTTCGTAGTTTTACTGGCTTCCAGTGATGCGACGAGATTATCAATCTTCTTGGACTTGAAACCAGGGAGAGCATTGAGAGTAGGGCGGTACTGGAGCTCAGTCAGCTTATATAAATCTGCAAAAGTATGAATAATCTCCTGACCGACGAGAAGCTCAATGATTTGTTCACCGAGACCATCAATATCCATGCAATCACGAGACACAAAATGTGTGATACGCTCCTTGATCTGAGCAGGACATGTTGGGTTGGGGCAGTAGAGTAGGTAGCCACCATTATCCTCATCCTCCACAAATGTATGGTGTCAGCATATGGGGCACGAGTCAGGTCACAGGATTTCAGTCTCCCTACCAGTCCTCGTCTGCACGATTGGTCCTACTACATAGGGGATTACCTCACCAGACCTCTGGATCCAGACACGATCTCACAGGCGGATATCCTTGGTTTTGATGATATCAAAATTGTGTAGGCTGACTTTACTGATACTGGCACCAGACAACTGTGTGGGTTCTACCTGTCATACTGGTGTAATGATCCCAGTTCTTCCAACTTGAAACTCGACATCGAGTAACTTGGTAGCGACTTGCTGAGCAGGAAATTTGTATGCCATACCTCGTCTTGGGTGATGATCGGTACTTCACAGGAGTGTACATGCGTCCAGCTCCATCACTTTGATCACAATCCCATCAAACTCGATATCTTGCTTATTAAATTCCACCAGTGTCGCTGGATTTTGACAGATTTGTATGACTTCATCGACTGTTGAAATCTGTCTTGTCCAGTAGTTGACAGTGAATCATAAATCCTTAAGATAATTAAGATGGTCGAGTTGGGTAGTCATATTATTAGTAAGAAAGTCTGTGTTGTTTGATAAAAGATTCTATTTCTGGTAATAATCAGTTACATATTTTTTGAGCTGCACTATCTAGTTCAGTATATTTTTTCTTGAGAATTGTAAGATTCTGATACTGTTTTTCTACTACTATATCCATTCGCTCCTTTATAATATCTAGGTTTAGTAGTTCCTTTATTTTGTCAGAGTTAATGTATGTACTAATATGTAAATCAAGTTTTTCAACTACCTCTTTAGGTATATTAATGATTCAACCTTTGAGATCTTGCTGCATATCTTTTAATCCATACATCCATCATAATATCTGTGGTAATTCTTTGAGATCTTGAGAGTTATTTTGTGATCATAGGGCAGCAAGATAGATTTCATGAGATCCACGAAATGATTGATCATATAACGTATTTAGTTCTTGCTCAGATAGTATTGATTGATTAATTCTCCTATAGTATTCAGTTTTCATCCCTTCGAGAAAATCTACAAGATATGGGTAGATATTGCGACCGGTATATTTTTGATATGAAGATAATATATGAGCAGCACTTTTTCAAAGTTGAGTTTTTGGTTTTTCACTGGTATTGAGGATATCATATTGGATTTGCGTAAAATACTCATCAATATTGTTGTATCACTCAGGAATTTGTATGTCTCCATCAACGATATCATCGATCTCTCTTCACCAAAAGTATGACATTTTGATTCATTGGGATGGTCTTGGTTTGATCAAATTTAATGTTATATCCTTACTCGTTTGTGTTTTGATATATAGTTGAGTTGGTTTTAGTAAGCCCATCAAATATGATTTAAACACAACAGAAAAATATTTAGTAAAATTTCTCTTAAGTACTCTACTTGATACTCTTACTATAAATAATTCAGCATCGATGGCTCTCTTAATCATACATATCTTAGATATCTAAAATCTCATACGGCCTAAAAATCAATCATCTGCTAGCAGTTACGCTCGGGTCAAGCTGACGAAGCGATCATCATGCTGCATTACGAGGATTGGCAAAGAGGGCTTCACCAGCCGCTGCACGCTCAGCGTTGATACGCTCAAACTGTGACTTGGGCATGATCACCTCTCATCTGATACGGATCGAGACTGACTGACTGAGTTTGAGTGGAATATCACGGATGGTGCGGACATTGGTTGTCACGTCATCTCATACCGTACCGTCTCATCTCGTGATTGCTTGGGTCAGTACTCCGTCAGTATAGACAAGTTCCATACTAATTCCATCAAATTTGGGTTCCATCAGATAGCTATATCACTCGACTCACAATTTCCCTAGGAGCTTAGCTACTGACTCATCCCAATCCTTGAGATCTTCCGCATTATAGCTATTCTCCAGAGATAGAAGTGGAGTGATGTGTGGAGCCTGCTCAAATCAATCTTGGATATCGGATCCCACGCGATGAGTAGGACTATCGGCACGTAACCATGATGAATGGTCAGATTCTATTTGCTTACATAGGTCAAACAGCCTATCATAGTCATAGTCACTGATGATCGGCGCTTGCTCCAGATGATACAGATCCGTATGGTAGTTGATCGTATCAACCAGTAAATTGTACTGATCTTGAGTGTATTGATCAGCTAGCGTTTGTAGGAGAGTATTGGTTTGATCAATTATTAAGTTCATAATGTTTGTAAGGTTAAAAGGTTTATAAGGTATTAATAACTTTATAAACTTTATCAACTTGTGACTTTACGAACCCACAACAACTTTTGCAGCTTTGATGATGTGTCTGGTCTCTCCATCCATATAATAGTATCCAACCTCAAATTCACGAATAATACGCCCAGCAAAGTCAGATCACTCATGACCTAAACTATTGAGAATTGAGATATCTGACTCGGTGGCTGTATCTATCATCACGACTTCGTGGAGCTCGCTGTCTGGTGCTAATCCGAGTGACTCAATCTGCTTGATACCGTATCCTGCAAGTTCTGTACCGATAAACTTATCATAGCTGAGTTGTAGTCATTTGATGAGATCATGTTCTTTGAGCTCTGGTGTGAGATGGACGAGGAACTGTCTCATGTATTCTGTCAAGATGACAAACTTTTTTGCCACGGCGATGATGGCTGAGACCTTATCACGAGCTTTCTCCAGACTTCTCATACGTTGAGCAGACTCAAACTCTGCCTTGAGAGATAGATATTGTGACTGTGAAGTAGCAGCAACACTCGTCAGTGTTTTGATTTGATCTTGGAGTTTCTTGAGTTCATCGAGTGACTCAGCATATTTTTGCTCCAATGTTTTGACTGCTTCACCATCGCCCAAGATATCACTTACACCATTTTCTACTGCATCATTGAGATCTTTGAGTTCATTGCTATTGTCCATTACCTGTCCGATGATGTCTTGTTGCTTGTCCATTGTAGAAGTTTCGAGCACTTCATCGGTTGGGTTTGTTTCTTCGTTTGTGTTCATATACGTTATATTTAAGGATTTAAAAATAGAAAAATTTAAACAGTAAGGTAATGATTCTTTGATTCTTGAATACTTAAATTCTTTGATTTAAGTTAGTCATTATCAGTTACATAGCGGTTGTTACTCAGGAGGGTAGTGTAATATTTCTTCTGCTCAGCACGATCAAATTCAATACGAGTTACATCTGCTCTGATAAATTCTCCATCATGAGCCTTGACCGATACTTCGCCATTCATGATATTATGCCCCACGCAGATACCCTTGGTGGTTTTATCAACTTTGACTTCTTGTCACTTAAAGGGGAAGTTGGCAAGCTCCTCAAGATATAATCACTTCTCAAAGACGATACTACACTTGAGTTTACCACATCTACCTTTGAGCTTCTCTGTATCGCGTCACTCCAGTGACTGGATCGCAATATTCTCCATCTCCACGGTAGGCAACGGACCCGAGCCACAACATCACATCGGTCAGCATCCACATTCACTCAGCCACTCTTTGGCATTAGGAGCTAGTCTGACCATGTCTCTTGCTCCGATCTGATAGAGGAAGAATTTGACTGGCATCTTGGTGCGGAAGTATCTCACAAAGTCTGAGAAATCAAGTCTCTCTTCGCAGTAGAAATAGAGATATACGGTATCTCACTGGAGATTAGATCTACCAGTGACAGGCTTAGTCTGGGGGAATTTGGCTTTGAATTCCTTCTTCCACATGGAGAACAGATCTGCAGACTTACGCTGATAGCGATCAAACTTCTCGAGCTTTTCGCCCGATAGCGTCTCAAGATATGTCCCAGTCTTGGCCGATTCGACAGGATAACCGATGTAAACCCCAACGAGATTCTTGTCAGTATCGCTGCGATATACGACATATGCTCAGATAGGAGGGGTCTGTGCTCACTCAGGCATAATGAGAGTGATAGGCTTATGAATTAGTCGATCCATAATGGATATGGTACTCTTGAACATTGATGATTTGATTAAGAAGTATATGGGTGACCTTCTGTTATTGATTTGTTGTATAATGCTTATTTTATGATAAAATTCAAGGTTATCATTTGTTATTTAATCTCCTCTCCACAATATCATGGTACATTCGCACAATGTTGTTTACATGTATTAACAATGGCATTGGCTGAAGTTTTAATCACTTGAGTAGTATCATAGATCTGTCTGGTGAGTTTAGGAATTTTATAAGTAATAATAGTAGAGTCATTAGTAGTAGTATATCTTTGAGCTTCAACACGTTGTGATAGATTTACGTCAGTAGCACTATTGAGCGCAGCAACAAGGATAGATATTTCTCACTGTTTATATCATGGACTATTGGTCGTTACAGTCGGCTGAGCGGTTGTTTCTTCGATTACGACTTCTCATCATATACTAGCAGCAGCTTGTGCTCACTCAAGATCTTCGACAGCTTGTTCTTGTTTTTGTTGTTGTTCTTCTTTGGTTGCACGCTTAGCTTTTTTGTCTTTTGATGATTGTTTCCATTCTCAGCCAAATTGCTTAATATCTCACATCATTTCTTTATAGACATCAGACGCTCACTCTCAGTTGACCGTGACTGAGAATGTATTATTGATAATCGATTTTAATCATCACTTTTGAAACAATCATGGTCACTGTCTCTTACCTGTATCTCGATAGCTCTTGCTTGTTGTTTCTTTGATTGATGACCAAGCACGCACAATATCTGACCGATATCATCTAATACTCATGCCAGTTTGTTTGAGGAGAGACGTATTACTATTACAAGTGAGTACAGTCTGTGCACATCTGTAGTATGAGATAAGTCCGGAGATAGTAGTAGGATTAGACTGGTATCATTGCCAGACAAAGCTGTATCATGACTCAGCAGTAGGAATTTTGGCTACATACTGATGGAGTTGGATCAGTGACAAGAGTAGATCATCATAATCAGAACTTGTGATCGCCCATTGTTTGATAAATAGTTTATTGGTTCAGACCTGTTTATTGAGAGCAGTGGTGATAGCTGACACTACTTTTGTTTCTACTTGCTGATTATATTGGAATTTTGTATTGATGACTGTATTTCCAGCACTGATGATTCTCTCTTGAGCCTTATTGAGAGCAGTCATATCAGATTTTACTCCACGAGCCTGGTTGGTGATATCAAGTCTTGAGTTGGCAGTATTTGATACTCGTTCTCTTGTCCATTTATTTTTGGTTTCGACATTATATCACTGAGCACCGATCGCTCATGGATCTATGTTGGTAGATAGTCATACTGCCGCGATAATCTCACTAATCATGGTCATATATGAGCTCATGAGAGGAGAGCCGCTACTACATGCTTGACACTTAGGAGTTTCAGTAGGAGTAGTCTCGCCTTGTGCAAACACAAAATTAGTCAGACTTAGCATCCCTATTATCATCACAATGTATCATACTTTTATCTTCATGCTGCCATTCAAAACCAATAAATAATGCGTCCTACTATCGTATGCCATAGCCCTATACGAAAACGAGGGTGAAAGACATTATAATCGTGACGCTTAATAACATCTACTAGATGTTCATAGTCATTTAACATCAGTAATACTCACTCGTGTCATGCTTTATTGAGATATCATATTCATTTGATGGCGTATGCTCACATTGATTCATGAAGATCAACATAATATTTGATCAAATTACGAACAGCATCATTGGGCCTATAAGAGTGAATGGCTAACATGATATCTTGGGAACTGACATGATGTTTATCCAGAACTACCTGCGGGATGTAATGTTTCTCCGACGGCCAATCGGTGCTCAAATCCAAGATCATATGAATAAACCAGATTCACTCACTCAGACTCTGGACATGAGGGTATCATGATGGTGCACAACCAATGATCTCACTTACCATGAGTCAGACTACTTCGGACGTACCATGAATATATGCCTCAAGTTCATCTTCAGTCTGATATGAAATATGAGTTGTATTGAGCAGCATCGCCTGAAGAAACGATTTGACATAATCTGAGCCAATTTTGCGACGAATCATCACATCAATAAATCCTCCATACAGTGGATGATCATAGTTTTGTGTTTGATAAGCTTCATGCCGCTCTTGGACGATAGTGATGAGATGCGACTGAGTACGACGATGTGTATGGACAAGCTGTTTTACATTTTCCACGAATTCATGAAACAAGATAATATCCTTATAGATATCAATAGGTAATCTCTGAGCGCTATGATACCAAAAAATCCCATATTCTTTAAAACTATCAACTGCACGAGATCGAGATATATTCATGTGATAAAAAATAATGATATTGAACCTGTAAGCAAGGATACTTTTAAAAATTACCCTATTCTGACTTGTTTGCGAGCGATGTGATAGTGATTTCTGCTAATAGTCCAGTCATGTGTTAACTGACGGTGTGATCACATATAGGCCGCTTTGACAATCGCAAATCCTGCAAGTCTGAGTAAATTCGTCAATCTTCTCTTACTGAAGATATGATAAAATCTATGACTCGTCTGCTTATCATCGGTGAACGGCACCATCACATCACGCCAGTCAGACCATCACAATGTGACGATACTCTTGGCTACGCTTGTCATCAATGGTCTCCAGTAACGACGGATAAACCAGTGAGATAGAGACCGGTTGGTCATGATGAGTGACCCATCATAGTTGAGTACTCTATATGCTTCATGGAAGAATAAACTCTGATCCCTACGAGTAGGGAGATGCTGTATACTAGCAATACCGATCACGACATCACATGACTGCTGAGGCACAAGTTCGAGGTAGCTATTCATCTCGTCGCAGACTCGTGTTGTATCAGGGTAGTTGCTCTGAGCGAGGTCGATGAGTCACTGACTAATATCGACTCAGGTATAGCGAAATACTTTGGTAGGGCAGTGCTCGACGAGATATCCATATAACCTCCCATCACCACAGCCAACTTCCAGGATCGTCAGATGATCGAGATCTATCGTATTAATATAGTTTGCGATATGCTCAAATTCTGGCCAATCACGACGACGAGTATGATGTCGCTTATGTGCTGACTGTGTGTAGAAATATGCGAGATCTTGAGTATGGGGGTGTAGTTCACGGTTCATAGTTCATAGTTTATAGATTTACAACTAGTTATCAACTCTACACTATGATTTATCAACTATTTTCCAATCAATTACCTCATTGAAATAATCATTGAACGGCTTGAGGATCTGGTAGTCTGACACAATCTGTGAGAGGAACTCGGGACTGGTGACTTGCTCATCGGTGTAGGATTTACTCACATACCATGAGTCCTGCATGAGTCGTTGAGATCATGGGGCGTTGGTGATGTATCAGCGGGGGAGTGTCTTGCGAGGCTTACCATGGAGCTGTCAGAATGTTGCTCTAAATGTCTTGTCATTGACGATGAGAGATAGTTCTTGATCATAGATGATGAGTTGTTCCCTGACTGCTTGTAGGTTATCACGATCAAGCTCATAACATCATCCAGCAGCAAACGATTTACCTCATGGTTGGATGTGGAGATACAGTCACGCATAGACTGATTTTCTCCCTCATAGTGCGAGATACATAGCAAATCGAGGCTTATATGGTCATCATGATTTGACAAAACGCATATCACGATTGATCCTAAACAATGATGTACGGATATCAACATCAGCTAAGTCAGGATTAATTTTGATCAATTGTTGCAACAGAGCCTGTCCAAATTCAATAAACTCTTGCTTTGAATCTTGGTAGAAATCTCTCCGCTCATCCATCCAAGCCTTAGAATTATTTACTTCGAGGTGTGTGAGAAATCACAGGATGCGGGGGGATAGCTTAGTTAATATGCTCGTCATTGCGAGGAAACGTAATGAAATGAAGTGACGCGGCAACCGAAGGAAGTGCTTTAGTACAATCCAGACTATTGATCTATGTGTATTCTTTTGACACATAAAAACAATCAAAAAATCTCTTGCTTGTAAGTGATAGAAAATCACTTGAAATCATTGATAAGATGACTACATATCCACTATGAATATCCATGTATCTTGTTTCTGTCTCAACTTTACACTCCTCCTTCAGGAAGGGGCTATTTGAGATATGGATAAGCAGTGCAGTAGATAGTCACAACAATCTCGTACATATCAATCTTAAATAGTCCCGACTCCGGTCGGGATTTTTGTTTGAGGATTTGAATAGATACCTTTTATTTTATAAACAACTAAACAATGAGAGAAAATGAAGAGTGAGGAGAACTAATTAATTCAAAATTGTCTTTTGGATTCATTAAAAGTCAGGAGACGATGGAAGCAATATGAGTGTGTTTTTGTGATTGATGATGATATGGCTGATGAGATAAAAATGATACTCAGATCAAGAAATGAGCTATTATTAATGGAACTAAGTTATATCCTGGTCCTTTAGAAGATCTAACACCTAAAGAAAAAGAAGAAAAAGGAATAAATGCAAAAAATAACAGGAGAAAATGAAAGTGATCTTATTTCGCTTGATAGTTATTTATATTGCAAACTCATATATCATCAGTATAAACGATGTCAATGAAGAGTCACTATATCCGTGCATTGAGACCACTGATCCATCTATGTGTGATAGCATGTGCGTTTTGGTGAGCATATCAACTCCGCCAGTACACAGACCTCATACCTGCAGTACAAGTCAGAATCCCTCCATTTATCATATCAGAACTACTCATCTTTGCCGGGTTATCGATGATGATTTATTTGGTGGTTGGGATGAGATATAAGATGTTTCAGCTCCAGTGACTAGTACTGTGATATTACAAGCGCTTCATCAAGACTATTATTACACGGGGTATTGTCATCACATGTCTAGCGTATTTTGGTAATGGGTTTCTGTTTACAGGAGGTATCTCGAGATTTGTGATTGTCATAGCAGTTGCTCTGACTTGGCTCATGGTCACGCTTGTCGATCCAGTCTATGAGCGTATTATGTCTTGGATGGGTCGTAGCTATCGTCTTGCCATCGTGACTACTGACGACCACGATACACAAGAAGCTATCAAACTCATTCACCATACGATTGATGCCAAGATTCATCATTTTGATTATGCTCACTTACCAGAGACGATCAATAACTATGATACGGTATTGCTCCTATGACCCCTTGCGTTGGATCAACTGCAGAAGCTTGCAGATCGTGTGACCATCGCTGGTAAAGAATTTTTCCATGTACATAGTGCGATGTTCTTGGATGATTTGATTTTCGAACAACAACAATTGTGACCACTCCTTGGTCTTCAGTACAAGTCATCGACCATCGACGAGCGAGCTCTGGTAGTCAAACGTATCATCGATCTCATCGGCTCAACAGTTGGCATCATTCTCTTGAGTCCGTTATTACTCTATGTCGCATATTGTATCAAGAGGGAAGACGGTGGTCCAGTATTTTTTGTACAGCGTAGAGTCTGACTGGGTGGGCGTGAGTTTAGCTTCTTCAAGTTTAGAAGTATGAAGTTTGACTATTGCACCTGACCATGATATGGATGAGCAGCAGCCGATCAGTATTACCAGACCCTGATCCTCTCTGATCTCAATACTCGTCCATGATCAATGCCCAAGATCAATCATGATCCGAGAGTCACTACAATATGAAAGTGGATTCGTGCCAAGTCGCTGGATGAACTCCCACAGTTGTTCAATGTATGGTTGGGTACGATGTCGCTCATAGGTCCTCGTCCACATCTCCCACGCGAAGTCACTGGGTATGAGACACGACAGCGTAGGCTCCTGTCAGTCAAGCCTGGTATCACCTGATATGCCCAGATCTTCGGTCGTGATACGCTCGACTTCAATGAAGAAGCAAAATTGGAGCTATACTACATTCAGAATCGGTCAGTATTTATGGATATTTATGTATTGTTTGCTACCTTTGGAGTAGTGAGTAAATGAAGATAATAGAAAAACTGTCAGGATACCCAACAGTTTTTACCCGCTAATAAATCTTAATATTTAGATATAAATTATAATATATTTACGATAGAAATCAAGTTTTATTGACTCTCTTCCCGATCTTAGTCTGAGGGGCGTCAGCCCCTCGTGCTTGGGTGGACAAATCTTGCTGCTAATTTTTTCTTGTAATTTGATTTGTGTT
>JAYSSF010000075.1:0-13610 GCA_043720715.1 bacterium | reverse complement strand
TTTAGACGTTGCAGCAATTAAGGTGACAGTGTATTTTGATTTTTCTGTTTCACAGAAAAATCCAAGCAACAAGTGCTTGGATTTATGAGACAGGCTCTGAATGGCTGGTTTTTTGATATTTTAATAATCTTCATTTAATTCACTAATAAGAGAAAATTTATCCTTTACTCTCTCATAACAGTCATCAATCGGCATATAAATACAACGATGAATAGAGTAAGTACTTTTATCCGAATCGTTGCCAAGTATATTGATAGACTCAAGAATATCTCCATTGGTCTTTAGTTTAAATTTTGTAGTATAACCTAATTCATCTCATGCGAGGTCATAAAACTGAATTGTATTATAATTTTGATATAGAGCAGACTTGTTATTTCCTATCTTAGCGCCCGTGAATCATATATAAAAAATATCACTATCATTAGTACACATCATATATTTCATTCATAGTTCATATGGATCTATTCACAACTCAGTTGGTCTTAATTTCATCTTTTTGAGAGCTTCTTTGCAAATTTTACCATAAGCACTACCAGTCAATAATCAATTTCTACTCCAATATGATGAAACAAGATCAATGATATTACAGCTTTTGAGATCTATCATCTTGCACGATCAATCAAATGTTTTTCATGAAGACCATGGAAATCTTGGAAGCGTTCAATCTCACTCAGCATATTGCTCAATTTTTCACAACTCATTACCCTGCAAATCAAAAAAGTTTCTACCAGATCATCATTCAACCCCATATCTTTCAACCATCAAATGGTATTCTCATGACAACGAGGTACAATATTGAATCTCATTACCATAATAGCCTTCATCATATATCATTTTTACTCAAGGACAAATCTCAGTAGAACCACTGTATATTTTGGTCTGGATGGGTACTATGTTTTCTTGTAAAAGATTAGGCTTGATTTGACAGCCAGTAGTCACAAGAAAAATAGTAATAATGAGTAAATATTTAGTGATTTTAATTGAAATTATTTTTATCAAGAAATTAGTTGATGGTGATGATGACTATTTTTGTTCGCTATTTCAAATATAAAAGCTAAATCATAAACTAATATGTCGGCTTAAATCACTCGCGCTTGTTCGTCAGCCTCTCTTAGCTGATAATTTCGCTCATATCAAGAATTATTAAGAACTCAAATCATATCCCAGATTGCTTTTCTTCCAGCACTACTTAATCAATCATGTAAATAAATTTTAAATAAGCTAGATCTTAGATCTAACAGATCAGCCATTTTAAAATTATCACTGAGAGTAGACATATGAAATCTATCATATGAAGCCTGAATTAATAATTTATCTGTCTCGTTAAGTTCGTTCATGCTATGACAATAAATAAATAAAATTAAGATATGTGATATCATCTACTACTCACTGCAAGTTCTTCTCTATTTATATTTTATAACTAAAATCTACTCTACCCTAAAATTTCGTCAATCCTTTTTCTATAAATAACTAAAGGGTGATTTTTTATATCTTCATATGTTTCAGCTCTTAAACTTAGAAGTTTTATTTCTTCAAGTTCTTTCAATTGAATATCAGTTATTCTATACTTTTTACAAAGAGCTTCTTTATATCACTTAACAAATCCTAACTGTAAATATTTGTGTCTAACAGATAAATATAATGATATATTGACCATAATGACAAGTGGAACTAGAAAATATAGACTCCAAAAACTAGCACCTATAAAAATTATAACTAAAGGAAGCAATCGTTTTTCTAGAGAATTAATAATGCCATTATATTTATTGTTTTGAATTATCTCAAGATAGGACTGTTTTGATTTATTTAAAGTTTCTAAATCTTTAACTAGATTATTATACTTTTCTTCAATGGAAAATACTTTCATTTTAGGATAAATACTTAGTTAAATAAACAAAATCATTAAGAATATTTACCCTCTATGGTCTAATCCTATTTGCATATCTTGGAAATGGGATCGTCTCACGGATATGATGTAGTCCGCATAACCATCTCACAATACGCTCAAGTCCATAACCAAATCCACCATGTGGTACACCTCCATATTTACGAATATCAAGATACCAATTGAAGATTGCTGGATCAAGGTTATGTTCTTGAATCTTAGCTAAGAGTGTATCATAATCATCAATACGCTGTGCACCTCAAATCACTTCACCACATCACTCAGGAGCAAGTAGATCTGCACATAGTCAGAATCCTGGTTTATCAGCATCTTCTTTGGTATAAAACGCCTTGATCGCCATAGGGAAGTGAGTCACGAAGACTGGCTGAGTCACCTGCTCCATGTACTGCATCTCGATGTCAGACCCGATATCATCTCACTGCTTGACATCAAATCCATGAGCGATCAGGTCAGCTACAAACTCCTCATGAGTCATACGCTTCCATGGAGTATCGACAATGCTGGTGAGCGGTGTCACGTCTCTACCGAGAGTCACAAGATCTACTGCGTTGCGTGCTAGGACTTGAGTGATAATATATTTGATCAGACTTTCTTGGATGTTGAGGTTTTCTTCAAAGGTACAGAACGCCATCTCGGCATCCATCATCCAAAACTCGTTGAGATGACGGCGAGTCTTACTCTTCTCCGCACGGAATACTGGACCAAAGTCATAGACCTGACGATGTGCAGCAATTGCCGTCTCGATGTAGAGTTGTCCTGATTGGCTGAGATACATCTTTTCACCGTTGACGTGTTCGACTTCGTACAGCTCTGTCGTACCCTCACAAGCATTTGGAGTGAAGATGGGTGCATCGATCCTAGTGAAGTCATGGGATTTCATCCAGTCATAGGTCGCAGTACAGATCGTATCTCTCACTCTCATGATCGCTACCTGTGTCTTGGACCTCAGATACAAGTGCCTATGATCAAATAAGAACTCTGGACCATGGTCATCTTTGGTACCAAGTGGATAGTCTTTGGTATCAGTATAGATGTGATATGACCTAACCTGTAGTTCGTACTCATCCTTCTTGGGGTGTTTGGACACGAGTCATGTCAGACTCAGTGCTGATTCTTGCCCAAGACCTGCGAACTGCTCAAATGTTTCCCCCAAGAACTGTGGCTCTGCGACACACTGCATGTAGCCGGTACCATCTCTGAGCTCGATAAATGCAACTTTACCTGATGATCTGATATTCTGAATCCATCCTGATAATGAAATCTGGGTGCCGACCATCTCGGCTGTGATATGTTTGATTGTTGTTTTCATGATAAGTAAACTCAATAAAATAATATAAAATTAAATGTTATCTTCTCTTGATTGCATATATCCCAACCCCTACCAGCGCTCCAATCGTGTCCATGAGCATATCTTTTTGTGCGTCTCGGATATCTCACTGTGATCATAAGATTGCGATACCAGCTGCAGGATCTGCCATGATCGCATATGCCCACTCAAACAACTCATACACACAGGCGAGTGCCATGATCGCAAAGACAGCAAACATGAGCTTGAGTCATACAGAACTAGTCAGCTTACGATAATCCACATACTCTGCAATCCCATATGCATACAATCATACTGACGCATGAGCGATGCGATCATACATATTACGATCAGTACCCAGCAGATCTGACAGCCGCTGACTTGGTACCAGCGCAAAGGTATAGTGTGCCCCGATGGCGTGCATGACAGGCAGTACGGTCATCAAGATGTATCATAGATTACTAAACCTGACTCACCTCATGTACATGATCACCAAGATCGCTACTGGTATAGCTGATGTCAGGATCTCTACTACTCGTGTGCCACGCTCGACAGGATTAACTCCTGATCGGATAGCGACGATGACATACAGTGTCAGACATCGTAATGGGATTGATTTATAAGACATCATACCATGGCTAATAAGTAATGGTAACACTATAATTATGATTGATACGTTTGCAATACTCTCGCACTTGGCTCCATGACATTTCCTGACCATTTAGGCAACCAATAATATGGGATCATATCTACATTTTGTGCTCAGAAGTATTCGATAAATTTGCTGCGATAGTAGTATTGTTCTTTGCTCTTGGGACAAGTATTGCTTGAGTCTGCAAGTAGTGTTTCTCTGGAGATTCATGACTGTTGCTCAACAGTAGTGAGATAGTCGCTATATTCTTGATCGCTCACAATCGTATCAATACGCTCTTGGATGAGCTCAAACCATGATTTAGTCTGCTGACTTACGCCATCGGAGAAGGCTTCTTTGCGTCTTCGTAGTACCTCATCTGGAATGAGCTGATCATCTGCAAATGCTTTGCGCAGCAGATACTTCTCCATTCTGTCGGTCGTTGGGATTCTGAGAGTTGGATCAATACTCAGATAGGTAGCTACTGCTGCTGGATCGAGGAGCGGTATTCTGACTTCTAGTCCATGTCCACTCATTGCTCTATCTACTCTCAGCCCATCATACAGATAAATATCCTGTAGGAGCCTGCGACACTCAATATCAAACGAGACTGGATCTGGTGCATTATGAAAATACATATATCACCCACTCATCTCGTCTGATCACTCACCAGTCAGGATTACTTTGATGTCAGTGCGACTAATATATTTTCATACCAGATATTGTCGTACTGATGCTCTGATGGTAGTTGTATCTCGAGACTCGATCGTGTAGATCACCTGATCAATCACAGCGAGTGCCTCCTCGATCGTCACGATGAAAGTTTGGTGCACTGAGCCGATATGACGAGCTACCATCTCAGCATATGCGATATCTGTCCCTCACTCGAGCCCAATAGTAAAGGTATGGATCGGTTGATCTGATAACTTGGCAGCAATCCCACATATCAGGCTACTATCCAATCACCCACTAAGGAGACAACCCACAGGTCTGTCAGCCACTAACCTCTTCAACACTGCATCAGTGACTGTCTGACGGATTACGACTAGTGCTTGTGACTCATCAGTGACTGATCCTGCGATCACATCAGTAGAACGTGGAGTATATGAGACAAGGGCGTTAGATGTAGTATCATAGATCTGTCATGGAGCAAATGGAATCACATGATCATACAAATCCACCAGTGCTTTGGCTTCACTTGCTCGACCAATTGATCCATCATCAGATTTGGCGATAAATAGTGGTCTGACTCCGTAGCTGTCTCTCGCGAGATATAAGTGTTGGATGTGATTCCTCTTGTCTGTTGCGAGTAGCATGATAGCAAATTCTCCATCGAGCTGCCTGATTGCCTCGAGGAATCATAGCTTGAGATACAGGTGTCCGATACATTCGCAGTCGCTGTGAGATATGAGTTTGTCAGTCAAGTGATGTTCCTGTTCAAGTTGGAGATGGTTGTAGATTTCACCATTGCAGGTTCGAATGATGATCTGTTCATCAGTTTCAATCGTAAATGGTTGGTTGCCGCGACTCGTTGGATCCATAATTGCGAGCCTGTGAAATCAAATCGTAGTATTTCACTGGTGGACGATTTTGTGATCATCAGGTCATCTACCCATGATGGTGTGGAATGATTTGATATATTGTTCTTGATCGTGACCCTGAGGTCAGTATGTTCATCGGATTCAGCACATAAGAGAAAAAATAAGAAAGATAAAAAAGATAATAGTAACAACGTATACCCGACGAGGGTAGAAAAAGTAACATACTTGCTCACTGTTCTCAGAAGATGATGGTACTAGGGTGAAGATGATAACACATGATAATAGTTGTAGGGACGGTGACTTGTTCGTCCAGAATAAAAAAATCTCACTTCCATGGGAGGATCGTGAGACTAGCTTGATTTGGATAGATGTTTTAGATATTACCAACAAAAGCCCCACTAGGTGAGATTATTATTGTTATTATTTGAGAATCTGATATGCATGTGAGCTAATATAATGATTATAAAAATTATTACAAGTGCGTGTGCTTACTAATAATCTGTGCTACCTTAGACCAAGTTTTACGATTAACATTATTAATATATTCTTGATGGAGAGGATGTGTGATCTTTTTTAGTAAATATAGCTCTTTACATCAACTATACACTATCCAATCAAAGATCTCTTGATCTTCCTCATCCCTAAAATGATCTTTTCTCATCTTCAGTAAGCGCCTAATGGTTGATGTATTATTTATTGACCTAAATCGATCTTTTCATTCAGAAATTGAATCTTTGATATAAGATTCTATTTTGAGCAGATAAGCAATGTAGATATCCTTGGTAATCTGATACTCTTTAATGATTTTCTTATCAGTTTCATCTACTCACTGTCTCATCATTCGATCTTCATTTGTACCATAAGCGTATTTTTCGCCATACTTTGCCATATTCCAGATATCACTTTTGATTGGTTTGCCACACTTAGAAATATTATATAATCACTCAAGTATTTGTTTCTCCTCTCCTTTAAGACTAAAACTTTCTTGCATTACTGTTGCAAGAGAATTAGAATCATTTTCTATCGAACTAATAAAATCAATCAAGAACTGATAACTCAGACTCTTTTTAGGAGGGATTCTTCTAGTACGATGATTAATTGTTGATGGCGTATTCTTCATTTTGTTATGTAGAAAATACACCTCTATAATCCTTATTCTCGACAAGAGTAATAACCCCATCACGATGAGCATCGACCAGACGACAGACAGTCAGATTATTAAATTCTAATACATTATAGAAGTGAATATTGATTCTGACTTCAATCTTGATTCCTATTTCACTGATCGTGTATTGATACTTCGGACGGTGCATATTGAGTCCATCGTACCGTTGTGGATGTTTGGTGGTGATTTCTTGATGTGTATGGTGAATGATGTTACGATAACGATCCAGCGTCTCATCACAGGTAAATCATGGCTGTAATGCTATAAGTGTAGTGATCGTATGCCGAAATAGGAGGTTGTGTTTCGTATAGTTATATACTCAAGTGGTGAAGAAGATCTGATTAGGGAGAGTAAATTGCCTACCAGTAAATAGCAACTCAGCATCCAACTCCTTAATCGTTGTTGAAAATAAACCTATATCCGTCACTTCACCAATACTAGTCATACGAAGATCTCCGATCTTGATGATATCTCAGTGATCATATTGATTCGTACAGATAATATATAGATACGTAAAGAAACTTGCGATAAAGTTTTGTAATGCGAACACAGTAGCTGCTCACAAGAAACTCACCCCTGTCGCTACTCATGTTCATCCATACTCTTGCGCGTAAACGATACCATATATCACTCAGACGCACACCGTAAGATAGACTATTATCAGCATGATACGATAAAATCTTCTCACTATCGATTGTTTTGCTTCAGCGAGTTGGATGAGTTCAGGTTGTGATTTTTGGTCCATCATAGTCATATGACTAGTATACTGATGAGAGCGATTTTTTGCAAATTATAGATATTATTTTGAACGAATCTTGTCTAAGAAGGTTGGGGTTATTCGGTCCATTGTACGATATTCTTTCAAGAGTTTGTTTATCCTGAAATGATCTTTGTGATTTTTAGAAAGATATGCCAGATAGTTCTTTCACTCATGAGTAAATTCTATAAGTTCAAGGGATTGTTTAAGATAGTCTTTGATTTTTTGTGGATCGATATGAGATCACCTATATGTCCCTTTTTTCTGAATCTTATTAATTAATTTTGAGATATATCTTGCTCCTATTAGTTTCGGGATTCTTCATTCTTTTGAAAATTTATCTTTAAACTTCATGGCATTACTACCAGCATCCGGATCATTTTCAGAATAATCAAACATCTCATCTGTCATACATTTGATCTCCACCCCAGCAGCATGACCATCAATATTAATAATATCAAGCTCTCGTTTGCAGTCTTGATACTTATCATCGGTTACTACTTTGGGTAGTTTCATTGCTGACCAGTGACGCTTATATGATGATGTTTCATATCATCTACCTTCTAATTGCTCTTTAATCTTTGTAAATAATCATCACTTCTGACTAAATTTCATATTTTGAGGATTGTGTTCTCGTTGATTTATTTTTTGTTGCTCAAAACGAGTTGCAAGCCAATCAAATACTTCTGGCAAATTTTCTTCATACTCTGTTGTAACAGTAAAACCAAACAAATCATTCATCGCTTCCACATAACCATAATTTGGATTTGTCTCTAGCTTATCATTAATTGATTTTGATGATTTTGTCCTTCATCTCAACGTACATTTAATTGTTTTCCCATGCGTATTGAGGACAAATGGTACATTCATTTTATAAGAATAGTCCTCATAACTTGTAGCATTGGGCACCCTATGACTCACAACATCATCACTATTATATGTCACACAACTATCTTCCAGTAAGTCATTTGCTAATGTGGAAAATAGTGTTGCCCTCTTTTGATAGACAAGCGATAAATCCATATGCAACCTACGACGAAAAAAGTTGATATATCTACCAAATAAGTCTCTTGTGGTTTGTGATCAGTAGATCGCCTCATCAAATGATGGATCTTCTTTTGATCAATTAATTCTCGAACCAAATCACTCACTTGTTTCCAATAGCCCGATTACTTTAATAAACTTCGTAAGCTGCTGCAGCGCAATCAGTTCATTTTCAGTAGACAATTTAAATCATTTGCTTTTGACTACTTCTCATTTAATTTTCATTTCTTTATCAATGTTCATATCAAACGATCATTGATATTGGCTAAATGACTGCGACATCAGTCTCCGTACCGCTGGCTGGTAGCGAAGATAGTGAGATTCCATCTCATTAAATACCGTATTGATTCTCGTGATTCAAGCTTTTTTAAGGGTATATGTCTTTGTATCTTCATTATAACTCATTAGTTTATCGTCACCACCGAATTCTTCATACAATAATTTATGAATTATTATATCATTAGTAAATAGTTCTGGATATACCCCTAGTCCTGGATAATTAGTCACATCGTATGTGCTTGCTGATGACTTACCCTTATTCATCCTCTCATCTTCATAGTGGTTTCATTGGAGAATATTGATTATTTCTTGTGCAACAATAAACTTATTACGATCTCACTCTATCGTAGTAATGTATTCTCTAATAATGTTTTTGTCAGCAATCTGCGATAGCATGTCCTCATTATACCCAAATACTTGACAAAATCAAATGAAACAAAAAAATACCCTCTCGGGTATTCACTGTTATTCACAGATTGCTCCATGTATTTCTTATAATTTTATTGAAATTATCTTCCATATTGTGCTTTTGCTCCAAGACCAGCTTCGATTCTGATAAGTTGGTTGTACTTCGCGATACGATCTGTCCTGCTCAATGATCCAGTCTTGATAAATCCTGAGTTAGTGGCCACTGCCAAATCTGCGATAAAGCTATCTTCAGTTTCTCCAGATCTATGAGATGTGATTGATCTCATACCATGATCATGTGCAAGATTGATTGCTTGAAGAGTTTCTGATACTGACCCAATCTGGTTGAGCTTGATCAAGATAGCGTTAGCTAGTTTTTGGTCGATACCCATTTGGAGTCTTTCGATGTTTGTTACATACAAGTCATCTCCTACTGTCATGATCTTGTCACCAAGAGTGGCTGTGAGTTCCGCCCATCCAGCAAAGTCATCCTGATCAAATCCATCTTCGATACTGATGATAGGGTAACGAGATACCAAGTCAGCATAGTATGCTACCAACTCTGAACTAGTCAGGCTTCTACCTTCTGCCTCAAGATGATACATACCATCGCGGAAGAATTCTGATGATGCGACGTCCAGTGCGAGTTTGATCTGATCAGTAGTATATCCAGCAGCAGTGATCGCTTGGATGATTACTTGCAGTGCATGTTCATTTGAATCCAAACTTGGAGCAAATCCACCTTCGTCTCCGACAGCAGTGATCATGCCCATACCATGCAAGATTTTCTTGAGGTTGTGGAATACTTCTGCACCCATTCTGACTGCTTCAGTAAGAGATGAAGCGCCTACTGGCACAATCATAAACTCTTGAATATCAAGGTTGTTGTCAGCATGTGATCCACCATTGATGATGTTCATGAGAGGGACTGGAAGTACTACTCCATCGCCTTTGTTATTCTGAGTAGCGATAAATTCATATAGTTTTACTCCTTGAGCCTGTGCCATTGCAACACACCAAGCCATACTTACACCCAAGATTGCATTTGCACCAAGAGATGATTTGTTTTTTGTTCAATCAAGATCGAGCATTACTTGATCCAAAGCCGCAATAGTATCAAATGACTGACCAACCAATGTGGAAGCAATCACTGTATTTACATTGTTAACCGCTTTGAGAACACCTTTACCAAGATATCTTGACTTATCTCCATCTCTAAGCTCAAGTGCTTCATGAATACCAGTACTTGCACCAGATGGGACGATTGCTCTACCGATAATTATCGATAAACCCCTCTGTCCTTCAGACATCTCCCCTTGTCAAGGGAGTAGCTCTACTGTGACTTCTACGGTAGGGTTACCTCTACTATCGAGGACTTCGAGTGCGTGGATTGCTGTGATTTTCATAATGTATATAAAAAAATAAGTAAAAAAAGAAACCACCTCACTATAGCGAAGTAGCTTACAATTTCAAAGGATCTATGATTATTTTTTGTTATGGCTATGTTGCACTTGGAGTCTCGGTAAGTTTGGTTTGTAGTTTACTAATATGATCTTTGAGAGTTCACAGCTTTTCTGTCAACTGATGTTTTTCGTCAAGGTCCGTAACATAACTCGTTACATCAGTTTTGAGCTGTTCGGTGGTAGCCTTGAGGTAGTCAATCCACTGATTGAGTTTCCCCTGATTGAGCCCAGACCATTGATTAGTTAGATCACTTACTTCTTCTTGGAGATGCTCGACACGAAAAGCAATGTCACTTTTGACTTTAGTCAAATCAATAGACTCGATGAGTCATTTATTGAATGAGACAAGTTCATCAAAGACAACTTTAGCCTTGTTAGTTCATTGAGCGGTCGCAAATTTCTTCTTGAGTGCTGGCTTGGATGCAAATAAACCAATCGCTTGTCATGCAAGCAATCATATAATTCACCATTTGAGTCATTTCATCATCGTAGTATTGGGGAGGAGATAAAATCATATTTTTGTAGCAGATAAGATATACTCCAAATCTACTCAGAATCAAGAGCAACATTCGTCAAACAAAAAATCACTTGCCCTAAAGGACTTCCTTCGGTCGCACCAAAGGCACTGCGTGTTTTTTTGCAAAAAATCCCTTGCAATTTGTCAGAATACGGCTATATGAGGAAACATTAGAAAACCTCACGATTTATTCAAAACTCAGTGTAGTCTGTTAAATCGTGTTAGGTTTGCTGTCATGTGTTTCCTCGGGAAACGCATCATAAGTCACAAAGTAAACATGATAAACAATAGTAAGCTATTGTATCAAGATTAACTTTGGTGAACTATTCAGCGTTTCTAATGAGAAATCAATTTATTCTATTTTATACTCATGACTACTCCTATCAAGGATGATGATATTATAATCGACCCTAGTTTGCTCGTCGAGCCAGATGAATCCGAAGAGCACGAGGATGAATTTGGGTTTGATGGTGATGAGATGACTATTGATGGAGAAGACGTCGTGGATGATGAAGAATTTGACGAGGACCGAGAAGATGTCTACGAGTCCTATGAAGAAGATCCAGGATTGCTCGATGAAGATGATGATCTCTAAAACAACACAATATATGAAAAAATCAATGATTCGCTCACACTATATCCTACTATCGGTGATTGGATGATGCCTAATCTGGTGAGTTGTGAGTGGTGCGATTGTACGAGATCGTGCCCCTATCTGACATCTATCAGATTCAATGAATGGAAGTATTACTACTGACTCGACGGCGAATAGTAGAGTTTTTCGTGTTGATCAGGTAAAAAATCTGACCGGGACTCTGGTCTCCTCACCCAAGGAGTCGTTTGATATATGGAAGTCTATCGTGCTATCAGCCAAATGACATCTGGACTTCTGGATGTATGATATTACCTACAATCGTGCCAAACTACCACTCGTACAGCTCGCCGAGTCCAAATTACCCATGCGTATCATCTTAGAAAATAAAAAATACTCCAGCTTCGGTAACTCTTATATCGGGGCCAAAGCACTCCTCGAGGACGCAGGTGCTAAGGTAATGTCTGACTCAGATCTTGGTTTGGGGACAAACTTTGTTCATGCCAAGGCATTTGTAACTCCTGATCGATTGTTGATCCAGACCGCCAACCTCACACAGTGATGATTTGATAAATCTCGTGAATACTATGTCCGACTCACTGACACATGAGTTGTAGCCAACATCCAAGCACTGTTTGACGCTGATCGAAAATGAAAACCACTCACATCTAATCAGATCCACTCTAATATCCTCGTGTGTCCGATCAACTGTAGATCCAAGATTCAAACCCTGATCAAAGCAGCCACTGGATCCATCTGGATCCAAAATCAATATCTCGAAGATCCGGCTTTACTTAAACTCATATCACAAAAACAATCAACTATCAAGGACATACAGATGATACTTGCGGACAATGATTTTGCCCAGAAAGCAGTTGATACCTTTGGTAGTAAAAAAATCTCGATCGTTAAAACTCCATATCCTCATGCCAAGATGATGCTGATCGATGATCGCTATCTGCTTATATCAAGCATCAATTACTCGACCAATAGTATGGATCATAACCGTGAGATCGGTATCATCATTACAAACCCTGATGCGATAGAATATTTTAAGACGAGGTTCTTACAAGATCGTGCCAAGTGATGAGCAATCAAAACCAAGGCAAAAATAAATACTAGTGCTGGAGGATGACGAGATTAGAGGCGGCAGACCAACAAACCAAAGCAGAAAAAAATCCTGACCGAAGTCAGGATTTTTTGATTGATTACAATAGATTAGTTGCTATACAAAGTATATGTAAGAGTACCAGTATAGGTACCTACTGCTTGGTATGCAGGGATAATCAATTGGAGTTCTGGAAGTGTTCCATACTGACCGATGATACCACTGTTTGCAGCGTTATTTCTCTTGATAAGCTGTCTTGGAACTTCCAATGACTGATAAGCTGACATACCTGCATCTACTACCACATTAGCGTTTGCAGTACCTGCAAGTAATGTTGTAACAGATGATAGTGTCTTCATAAATACGTTGGTTCTAAGCATAGTAGCTACTCCAGGACCTACAAGATTAGCGTTAAGCTGTACTGTAGTGTAGTAACCAACATCAGCACCTCTCAGATCATCTACCGTAAAGTATCCACCTGAACCTACAAAGGAACCTGACACTGTCTGAGATGAAGATGAAGCTGCGAAGCTACCAAAGTTGAAGTCACCAGTACTACTAATACACATGTTACCAGGTAAGATACTGACTTGTACTGTTGTTGTTGTGAAACATGAAGCTCCACTACCGATACATCCTGTACCAGCAAAAGTTGTTGTTGAGAATGAAACAAATGCAAATGCTGCAGCTGCCATTCCGAGGATCAAAGATTTTTTCATAATTGTGTAGAATTAGTAATAAATAAAATTACAATATCATTATAAACATAATATTTAAATTTGTCAAATATATTAGCCCATATTCCTAACATTAGTTATTAAAACTACTTCCTATTGCAAAGATAGTGCATCATGATTATAGTAACTCAAGTACTATTCACCTATAATCATGAG
>JAYSSF010000074.1:0-2343 GCA_043720715.1 bacterium | reverse complement strand
CTCCTAACTGGAGATTCAAACTAGTGAAATAGACTGAAAATATGGTTGATATTTAGAATAGGGTGGGTACTATGGGTTAATCATCGTTTCCTTAAGTTAAAAATATTACATAAAATTATCCATGATATAAAATTAGATCAGATTGATACAAAGAAATTTATGGAAATATTATTTTCTGAATATGCTTCAGTTCTTCCAGAAGCTTATTTAAAACTTTTTCTTTGAAAGATTTTAGTGATAATAGTACGATAGTACTCATACATGAGATCATATCTCAACAAGTGAGAAGGTCTTTTCCTAAACAATTTTCATATCTTTTTTCAGAAGTTCACAATGTTCCTTGGAGATTTCCATTTTTATATAATCAAAGTTGATTTGATTTATTTGTTGAGACCTTAGATTTGCTTCATGCTAAGTCTGTAAGTTAGTCTCTTGGTTTGTGTTTTATATTTACTCCCCAATCATTCCACTTTGAAAATTAACAAGAGTTTGGTACATTCAGGGTTGATTGATGAGTTGTTGATGTGTGCCTGATTGGATGATCTGACCATGGTCCATAACGATGATGCGATCAGCGTTCATCACTGTTTGGAGACGGTGAGCGATGATGATTACAGTTTTGCCTTTCATCATTTCAGTGATGAGCTGGGTGATCTTGTGCTCCGAGATACTATCGAGTGCAGCGGTAGGCTCATCGAGGATTAGGATGTCTGGATTACGCAAGAAGATACGAGCAATTGCGAGGCGTTGTTTTTCTCCTCAGGATAGCTTGACTCATCTTTCTCCGATTTGTGTATCGAGTCACTTGATCATTGAATGGATGAGTCCATCGAATTGAGCATATTCGAGTGCTTGCCATAATTTTCACTCATCTACTGATGAGTCTGAGGAAATTCCATATTCTAGATTTTCTCTAACAGTTCCATCGAAGATAGCTGGTTCTTGAGTAAGATAGCCGACATGACTATAAAATGATGCTATTTTAAGAGAAGAAATGGTTTGTCAGTCGATCGTAATTTTACCTCATTGGATATCATATAGTCTGAGGAGAAGCTTCACGATAGTAGATTTACCAGATCAGCTATGACCAACGAGAGCAGTAGTGGAACCCGCATCGAAAGTTAGATTAAAATCATGTAAAATATCTGCATCTGACTGGTATCCAAATTGTACATTATCAAAGCAGATGTGGCCTCATTGATAATGATAGGGTAGTGTGCCATCAGTGATATCGGGTTTTTGATGAGCAAAATTGTAGAGCTTGTGATAGTAGCTTGATTGTTTGTTGATAATCATAAATCTACTCATTGCAGATTCGAGTGGCCATCGGAAGAACCAAATATAAGTCACGGTAATAGTGATTATTTCATACCCAATCTCTCATCTTCCTACCATTTGACCCACCCAAAATAAACAAGCTAGCTCCCCAAATCTGAAGAATAGATGCATGATGTCATAAACCGTATAATTGTAGAATGCAATTCGTGTTTCGTTGTTTGCGTAGTCATGATAGTTTGCTTTATCTTTATTGTGTTCGTATTGTTGTTTACTATTGAGGTGCACCATGAGATGCTCTTGGATTTGTCTGACCATATTTCTCGTACTGACTTCTTTATTGTCGCTTTGGAGATCGCTGAGCGGATTGGACTTACTGCTAAACCAGTATTGGAGGGCGAGTAATCATACTATCACTCATAAAGCCGGTCGTAGTACTTGGGGAAAGCGCTGTACGATAAGATAAAAGATAATTCATCCTCTGAATAGTGCTGTGACGACAATCTTGAGTAGTGATAGATAAATCTGCACTTCAGCATCCACTCATTTATTAACTTTCGAGATGATTTTACCTGATCATTCATTGGTGATTTGATGGTGGCTGAGTCAGAGTAACTTTGATCTATAATAGAGCATCCTGACTACTTCGAGTTTTGCTACCAGATAGTCGGTAGTTAGGTTTTCGAGTCTTTCAATGATGATAGTAATGACCGTGATGATGAGCAATGTACTCGTGAGACTAGTAAGTAGTGAGACGTTGTTTCCTAGAATTGCCTTGGTAATATCTCATAAATACTGTGGTATAATGAGCCAACCAGTATGCATTAACAGCGATCACAAAATCACTCACCGTGTAATACGAGGTAGTGCTTTGTAGCAGTCTTTTAATATTGTGAGATAGGCTTTCATATTCTCTAGTTTGTTTTGTAAAAAAATATCTTCTTGTGAGAAGTGTGCATGATTAATATTTAAGGCTCTAGCATAGAAGATTTAAATAAATACTAATAATGTTTCCTAATAAGATCTAATAATTGTCTGCAAAGGTAATCATCATCTTTTAAATATCTT
>JAYSSF010000073.1:0-2348 GCA_043720715.1 bacterium | reverse complement strand
CTCCTAACTGGAGATTCAAACTAGTGAAATAGACTGAAAATATGGTTGATATTTAGAATAGGGTGGGTACTATGGGTTAATCATCGTTTCCTTAATATAGATCGTCCACTGATATGGCGTAGCGATATGAATCGCATAATATGGATATGGACGATTTCATTTGACTCATACTTTAGGCTTTCAGACGATGGTTCGTCATTGTTTGGCTGCGAGATCTGCGAAAAGTGATAGCTTGTCATATCGCTGTATTTCATGAGACTCTCGACCTGTCCACGATCAAGTCTGTGGAGTAATACCACTGTCTGGTGGTAGGATTTCTTGATCGATGAGTTCTACATCCCATGGCTCTTTCCAGTCTTGTGGTTGAACGATAATTTTATTTTTAGGTGTCTCTGGTTGAATCTGTATAATTTCTTCTCCTTGTTCCTCTTCGTATGTACGATGCAATGCAAATTTGAGAGACTGAAATTGATTATCATATCTGGTGAGATTAAGCGGATAGACGGCATTGAGGTGTTTGAGTAATGCTTCATCATATGATACGAGCTTTTGGTTTTTACTGTAAACTCCCTTTAGAGCTTGTTGGATGAATCACTGTTTAATCTCTAGTAAATAATCGATCAACTCATCTAGTGATACTGGCTTAGTCTCTATCCACTCTTTGATCGCATCAGAAATTTCTTGCTGTGCCTGAGTAAGCAATTGTTTGGCATTTGGTATAGATGACTGTTGCTGTTCTATGCTCATACTATGATTTATAATTTGTGATTTATGATTTATTTTATCCAAGATCCTTAAACAACTGATACATCGTCAACAAGAACAAGAAGATAATCAACACCGCAAAGAAGATACCCTTGATGATGTTGGTAGATTTTTTGAGTCTGTCAGACTCTCACTGTCAGATGACAAGCATATATCCTGCGTAAATAAGGTATATCACAGCCAACACACCTACTCACCATCAGAAGAATTTACTTACTCTGACGATCAGATCTACTGCTTGATTCTTGAAGTTATTACTATAGGCAATAAAGTAGATGTAATCAATTACCTTGATAAGGACGAGGACTCACAAGATATTAACTACCGCTTTACGAGCCTCGCTCAACTTGTCTTCTTTTTCATATGCTCTGATGATCTGTAGACCATGGTAAATAATCAGTAAGATAGCAACGAAGAATGCTCCTGCCTTCATAAAGGCAATAAAATTGAAGATGATTTTGTCTCTGACTGCTACTACCAGAGAGGCTCACCCATCGGAGGTCTCTACATTGAGTTGACGTAGGATCCACATGGACCCAAATACGAGAAACCCACCATACATCAGATAGAGGAATGAATTTTTTGCCTTGGTGATTTCTCCATCTTCATCAGCATTGAGGAGAAATATACCACCAATCACCACAATAAAGATGAAAAAAATGATCGCGGCAACAGTTTGTAAGATTGGCCAGAGCTTATTACTTCAAATCGCCGACGGATAAAACATATCTCTGATATTATCTTTGAGAGATTTCTTACTATCAATACCGAATGATTTTGGACTATAGACTCACACTCCATCTGGCTCAGTGGCTGCCATTTTGTCAAAAAAATCTCTCGTTGGATTTGGTAGTGAGTTTGGAGTTTGTGCAAAAACTGTAGACGCTCACATCACAACAAGACACAATATTCAGATCAGTCAGAAGAGAAATTTTTTCATTATCCACCAATAAGCTTAAGAAGTAAACCACTCACTATCCTCATGATAAAATAGAACCCACCAAGTACAAGGACACCAATAATGATATTTTTGATATTTTCTTTGGCTGACTTGGTCTTGTCTCCCCCGGGATCAGTGACGATCAAGAAGCCATTGTAGATGATCATAATCACCGATAAACTCATACCGAAGAAGATCAACCACTGTACATAAGGACTAATCGCTTCGACCAGAATCCACGCACCATTAGCGATACGATTTTCTTTGCCAAACCATGTTGCATTACCGTTGGCGTATGTTCTGACCTTCTGCTCAAAAACACTATGTACGACTGGGTTTTTCTGTTGCGCTTTGTCCACGATATCGATGATGTTGCCGTCTTTGGATCCATAATAGTTGGTCTGAGCAGAAACAGTCACAAAGCTACAAGCTATAAACATACAGCACAATATAAAAGAAGAAACGATAGATTTGAACATGAATCATAAAGCAAGAAAATAGTTGCCTCAATTATAGTCAGAATGGTCTATTTTGTCAAATTTGAGTGACTCTCTTCCCGATCTTAGTCTGAGGGGCGTCAGCCCCTCGTGCTTGGGTGGACAAATCTTGCTGCTAATTTTTTCTTGTAATTTGATTTGTGTTT
>JAYSSF010000072.1:0-5173 GCA_043720715.1 bacterium | reverse complement strand
AAAAGTCTCCTAACTGGAGATTCAAACTAGTGAAATAGACTGAAAATATGGTTGATATTTAGAATAGGGTGGGTACTATGGGTTAATCATCGTTTCCTAAAAGGATGTGGTGTCTGTCTGATTTCTCTGATTTTTCTGTTTGCTTTTACTACCCAAATCATTATAAACTTGCGTATCAATTCCTGATTGCGCTGACGAGCATGAGGGTCACAGAGCAAGCTTCAACTCTGGATGAATGGCAACCTAGTCAGACAAATCCCCTTTAATCTTAAATATCTATTATAATGGCTGCAAAAAAAGCTACCAAGCAATTTATGGTTACCCCTGTCGCTGGTGCGGCGAGTCCTAAACCACCGTTGTGACCTATGTTGTGACAGAATGGCGTCAATATCTCTACATTTGTACAAGAGTTCAATGCGAAGACAGCTGATATGGCTGCAAAATATGGTCCAGTCAAGGTTCCTACAATGATCCGTCAGTATATCGACAAGTCGTTTGATATCGAAGTATTTCCACCTGTGACTGCAAGTCTGATCAGCTGGAAAGTCGGTGGAGGTAAGGGTAGCGGTACTCCAAACAAAGACAAAAAAGGTACTATCACGATGGCTGACGTGAGAGAGATCGCTTCGATCAAGGCTCCAGTCATGAATACCGAAGATATGGATGCAATCTGCAAAACTATCATCGGTACAGCCAAGAATATGTGAGTAGATGTAAAATAACTATACCTGACCTATGTGGATGTTCCCCTTTGACGGACGACGTCTTCTTTAGTTTGTAAGTTTTGAATTATGTGAAAACAAAAACTTGATTTAACAGGATTTTGAATCGGTAAGGTGGAAGCGTGAGAGTGAATTACAAAAACAGTAACTCAACCTACAAAAGCTTTTATCGGTAGAATCATGTGAGAGACTGTATGAACAGACCAAGTTGCAGAAGAATGGCATCAGAATACTAGCCAAAAACTTATAATTCCATCAGAACAATATGATGTTAATAATATGTTTATCTAGTGGAATCAAGTCAGTCTAAAAATCTGAAAATACATGTGGAAGGCTTACGCCGCTAGGACCACTTTTATCACCCTTATTACAATTATTATGAAACACGGTAAAAAGCATGTAGCTGCAAAAGCTATGGTAGAAATGAAAATCTACTCAATCGAAGAAGCAGTAGCTCTCGCGAAGAAAGTCAGCTACACTAAATTTGGTGGAACACTGGATATTAATATCAAGACTGCTGCTGATCCTAAGTACAACGATCAAGCAATCAGAGGTACAGTAGTGCTTCCTCATGGTACTGGTAATACAGTGATTGTGGCTGCATTTGTCGCTGACGATAAGATCGATGATGCCAAAGCTGCTGGAGCGACTATCGTCGGTAACACAGAGCTCATCAGAAGTATTGAAGCTGGTAACATCGACTTCGATGTATTGGTAACTACTCCTGATATGATCAAGGATCTCGCAAAGGTAGCTAAGATCTTATGACCAAAGGGAATCATGCCTACTCCTAAGACTGGTACCATCACCAATGATCTCAAAGCTACGATTGAAGAAATTCAAAAAGGTCGTATTGAGTTTAAACTTGATAAGACTGGTAATATCCATGTGGGAGCTGGTAAACTCTCGTTTGATGATGCTAAACTAGTAGAAAACGTAAATGCTGTATTGACTGCTATCGAAGCTCTCAAGCCAGCTGTAATCAAGAACAAACTCTTCAAAAAAGTAACTCTTGCTCCTACCATGTGACCTGGAGTACAAATAGCATAATCCTCCGACCTACAGCCATCTCCTTTGTCTGTGAAGGGATTCCCTGCGGTCTCAAGATGGGATAAAAATATAATAAAACCCACATCATCAGATGACGATGCGGGTTTTTTTGATTTCTTCCATTAATGAGCTAGTGATTGTTTAATATTTTCTACAATTCCATTGATTGTGTGTTTCAGTTGCTGACAGTTGGTCATATAAGGTATACACCTTTCTTCTCGACCAAAAATGATCTTTGAAAGACGGTTTATGTCTTGATAATGATATGCTTTTCAATTATCGTTAGTTCTTTTTTTTAGATCGGACATGAAAGCGATGTCTTCGATAAGATCTTCTTTAAAGAACTCATTTTCTGTAATTTGTTGAATTATTTTGTAGCATAAATCCTCTACTAATAGACTAGACTTTGTCTCTCCTCCTCGAGGACTCGTAATAGGTTTAAGTTTTTTCAGGAGTCTATGATATTGAGGTAGAACTATGTTTATAATATATTGATACTCTTCTTCGTTAATCCAATTGTGTTGATCATTCTTAAGTTTCTCTAGATTAGCTCTCCCATATGTATTTTTGAGCTCTTCATTGCCCACTGGTATTCGTTGCCCACAAAATAGATCATTCCCTGTGTTAGGAATCCACCTTTGAGTTCAAGGAGATTTGAGTTCAAGAAGTCCCTGAGTATTTTGTATTTTTAGAAAATTCTTAAGAGAAAAAGGTAGCTTACTAAGAGCCGATTCAAGTTCAATTTGATGAGTAGATTTGATCTCCTGAATTAGATCAATTGCTTCTTGCTCATTTTCGCTTTCGAAAGCACTGTCTACTTCTTTATATGCTTGAATTAATTTTTCATATGCTTCGCTAATTTTTCACATGTTTTTTTGATATGTTTTAATAAAATAATAAATTATAGTAACTATCTAAATATATTTGTCAAGTTGATTTACCAATTGAAAGAAACACGTACTTCGCTATGCTTATAGATAATAATTTCATTTGTTTATCTGATTACTTGATGACATATAATTTCTACCAAAGTCCACTGTGGCAGTATATCAATCGTGAGATCTATCGCAAACCGGTAGGGATGATCACGATTGCTGAGCAGGAGTATCAATATATCGTCAAGCGTAAATCAGTGCTGGGAGTAGCAGTCAACTGGTATCAGATCTTGGGTGTTGAGTTGCCGCTGGAGTATCTGACTGATCCAGAGCAGTTTCGTGAGTGAGTGATCAAGATATGCCGTACTCAGTTTGCCAGTCAAGGTGATTGCTTTGTCCAACTAGGAATCATCAATCAACTCGGAATCAAGCAGACAGACGAGAGTAAGTCAGAAGTATACAATACTCAACGAGATACTCGTAGACGCCAGCAGGGTAGTGCGATGATGCGTTTGGGTGGATATGACGGTTTGGTAGAAAATATGCCTGCAGCGACAATTATGATTGACTTGAGTCGCAGTAATGATGAGTTATGGTCTGACTTGTCTCGTAGTACGCGTACCCATGTGAGTAAGGCACAGAAGTCGTGATTGGTGGTGGAAGTGGCGAGTGAGCAGGATCGAGATGTTTACTATGAGATGCGAGCAGCTACCGGTGATAACAAAGGATTTGCAGTACAATCTCGTGAGTGCTATGATGCACTGCGTGAATATCTGTTCGATAGTGGTCAGTGACACCTGTATGTGGTGCGTGATGGTAGTACAATCATCGCTGGAGCAATCTGTGTGATGATAGGAGATGTATATGTATATCTGTATGGTGGCACTCGTAGATGACTAGGTAACTTGGGACATGCTCAGCTTCTCCATTGGACGATCATCCAGTCTGCTCGTGAGCAGTGATTTGCTCACTATGATTTGCTCGGATGCTCAGCAGGATCACTACAGCCACATCATCTGGATGGAGTCACACAGTTCAAGTCAGGATTTGGTGGTCAGAAGATCGAGTATGTGGGTAATTACGACTTCCCTCTGAGCAACTGGAAATATGAGATGTTTAAGTGGTATAGGAGGGTGAAGAAATAGATTATATATATAGTTCGGGATGTTCTTTGAATTGATCTCTGTATTTCTCTTCCGTATCAGATTTACAGAGTTGTCTGAGGCGTTCGATGTTGGTCTGTCGAGTATTGCCGTCCCGTCGTTCGAGTCAGGAAAAATCTCTGACCTTATAGAGTCACGATTCTTTATAACAAGTGCCGAGATAGACGTAAGGGACATTATTTTGCTTTGCCCAGTCGATGGTGTATCGCATCATATATTTGCCCAGTGGAGTACTATCCATGAGTTCGGTGTCAAAGAAGCAGAACCAGTGGTGCAAGAGCTCATCCGTCTGAGCAAAGAGAGTATATCAGATCACACGATTGTGACCGCGAAACTCAAGTATCGTATTGGCATAGTCTCTCGACATCACATACTCAAACCTTTCTGGAGACATATCACCATGAGAAAATCTGCTATTGGTATATGCAAGACAGAAATCAACAAACTCTGAGTCAGATCTATCAAATTCTCAAGCTTTATGTCGCTTTGTAGTGATTACAAATTCCTCCATTTTTCTAGCAACCCTTCTGTTTTCGGAGCTATTGGTAAATTTTGATATATCTACTCTGAGGCTTCTACAACAATAGAAAATAGGTTCCTGTACCTCTAATGATGCAGAATACGGCAAATATCCAGTATGATATGCTTGATTATATTCATTTTTGTTTATCGGCAGAGCATACGAGGCATACCCAAAAGTGTATGTTCCATAATTGGATAGATATTCGCTGATAAATGTTTTCATGTGGGAAGAATAGTCAATTATTTACATTTTTCAATCATAAAAAAACCAAGCCTGATGCTCGATTTGAATTCAAGAAGAGCCGGACTTGAACCGACAATTGAGGTGCCGAAGACCTCCGTGTTCCCAATTACACTATCCCCTTTTGAGATAGTACTGGTATAATGATTATCTGATGCGGTTCAATGTTATTGTTATTCTTTGCTTGAGTTAGATTTTTTAGATTTTTTGCTTGTATTTTTACCCCACGAGTTGAGTCTCTGAAATAGATAGATCTCACAGAATATTACAGCAGCGAAATACCATCATCGATTTGCTTGAGCTAGCTCTGGCCAAAAATGAACTACCAATAAAGTCATAAAGATGATATCAATATTGATCACGGCCGCATCTTTTCGATTCATCTCATCAATAAGATGGTTGAGCTTCCTGAGAAATTTGGTAGAATGGATGGCCATAGTGTTAATAAATAATGTAAAGTTATACCGATCTTAATCATTTGATAGTATTTTGTCAAGTCTAATTGACTCTCTTCCCGATCTTAGTCTGAGGGGCGTCAGCCCCTCGTGCTTGGGTGGACAAATCTTGCTGCTAATTTTTTCTTGTAATTTGATTTGTGTT
>JAYSSF010000071.1:0-14012 GCA_043720715.1 bacterium | reverse complement strand
TACTAGTCATATAGTACTGTTTCTTAGCTTTTTTGCTAGTGAAAATTGATTATTTTAGTGTTATTTTAGAGGTAGGTTTTGCAGTGTTTCCTTAATAAGAAAATTTCATAAGCGAGCTCATGCAATATCTCCACGAAAATCTGGATGTACCAATAATCATCATCTTTGATAAAGATATCATAATCTCCAATCTTGCTTCTGTAGTCTAATTGCTCAAATAAGTTGATCTTGATATACAATCATGACGATATCTTCCGATGCCGTCAATTCGTCAACCGATCTAATGATAAGTGAACCATTTCTAGGATCTTTATTATTTTCCACCATAAGGTGATGATATTGTTCACATAATGATCTATATAGCTTAGGATCTTGTTCTTTACTTTCTGAAGTATAGATTCAAAATCACTGATATAATTCTGGACTGTCAAAGAATTTTTGATCAAGTAGATGAGCTTGAGAGCTATCATCCTCTCATAACTCGTCTATATTTGTGTGAATCTTTCTTTGTTGATGATGAACAAATAGCTCTTCTAGAGCTGCTCTTGCTCATTCTAGCTTTATAGCAATTCATCAGTTGGGATTTTTGTTATTTTGGTTAGCTACTCCTCTGTCACTATGAGCATCTTTTGGTTTATAGCCATGATTGCGACCTAGTCGGTGTGGAGCAGTATTTATTTTATCTAGTGTTCACATTTATTATCTATTATTGTATAAAAAAACTCCCATACACAATATTGCGTGATGGGAGTATATACGTGCGATACAGCACAACTATAAATCCTCCCCTACGATTGTCTCGTAGGTCTACTGAAAATCGTGATGATGGCAGTAGTAGGATTGTTCATTAACAACAATATAATCATTGATTCAATAAATGCAATATCAATTACCTCTCGAATTCTCTATCCAAAACCATATAACCACTTTATAAGTAACAACGAATACCCGAGAGGGTAAAACCTTATAACTTTATGAACCTTATAAACCTATGAGAAAAGTTACTCTCGCACAACTTGTGCCACCATCTACCACTCATGATCAAGCGATGGATCTCATGCTTGAGCTGGAATCACTCGTGCAGACCTACGGGTGACTCGTGGTAGACAAGTCATATCAAAAGAAATCTCACCCAGACTATCACACCTATATCGGTAGTGGGAAACTGGAAGAAATTCACCAACAAATGCTTGCACAGTGAGTAGATCTTCTCATCATCGGAAACCAACTCAAACCAAGTCAGCTCTTCCATATTATCAGAAAATTTGAAGCTGAGAAACAACAGTGAATCCCCGAAAGAGGGGGCAAAATCGAGGTTTGGGATCGTATTGATCTCATCCTCAACATCTTTGAAAAACATGCTGTCAGTGCTGAAGCAAAACTGCAGATTGAACTTGCAGCAGTCAAACATATGTGACCTCGTATCTTCGGTATGGGTATGGAGCTGTCTCGTCAGTGATGAGGTACAGGATGATCAGGAGGTCGTGCTGGTAGATGAATCGGTGAGACCAATACTGAACGTATGAGAAGACACTTGAAAGATAAGGAACTCGAAATTCGTCGTAAACTCGATGAATATGCCAAGATGAGATGACTACATCGTCAGCGCCGTAAGCGTCAGTGACTCCAGACGGTGTGAATTGTCTGATATACCAACGCAGGTAAGTCAACACTGTTCAATGCACTCTGACCCAAGCAAGTCCTCTCTGAAGATAAGCTGTTCGCAACACTTGGGACTCATGTGGGTAAGATGTGGGTGCCTTTTGGAAAACTTCCAGAAAAATCGGAGAAAGCCAGAAAAATCGGAGAAGATAGTAAATGAAATGAAGATCGCCTCGATGAGGCGACTGTAATAAAAAATAATGGTAATTTATCTGATTTTTCCGAACCTTTTTCTGATTTTTCTGGATATGATTACTCATGAAGGGAGATTCTCGTCAACGACACCATCGGATTTATCCAAGATCTTCCGCCAGAGTTAATCGATGCGTTTACCAGTACTCTGGAGGATAGTGTCGAGTCTGACCTCCTCTTGCATACCATTGCTGCGGATGATCCCAAGATCCTCATGAAGATCTGAGTAGTCAACGATATCCTCGATCAAATCTGAGCTAGTCAGCCACGTCTGCTCGTATTCAACAAGATCGACCGCTGTGATCCAGACACACTCGCCCAACTCCGTACTGACTACCCTGACGCAGTCTTCGTCAGTGCTATCACTGGAGATGGGATTGAGGGGTTGAAGCAGAAGATTCTGATAATTTTACCTCATTAAATTTCCTTATTGTTCAATAAGTTTGCTAATTCTTTCATGTCATCGGGCCTTCATTCAAGTTCTCCATAGTATTTTTCATCCATAAAATGAAAATATTCGCCAATATTAGTCGTTACTACTTTATACTTCTCAATACTGTGTTCTCTCATTATTAGATAAAAACCCATTGCATATTTAACTAGTCATTCAGTAAGAACTCTTTTTGCAGAGTTATCAATTGTAGGCAATTCTAATAGTAATCTAGCCATGTCACTTATTTCACGTTTAATTCCCTGATCAATTGTTTCTCCACTTTTGCTTGTTCTATAAATTAATCAATGTTCCGCTAAACCCTCGTTAAACATTGTAATTCATTCGAGCATCTTTTCATTAAATCAACATAGTGCCATTTTTAAAAAAATATATAAAATAAATAGTAGCAAAATATTTATATATCTATTTATAATTTGCAACTTAATCGATAAAATATATAATAAATTATCTATTGTGGATAATATTTATTTAAAGTAAAAAAATGTTCTTATATAATATAGAAATTAAGATTTGCTCTATTTTAGCAAAACAAAAAAATCTAACAGTCAAAAAGTTATATGAAAAGTTACATAAAGATAAAATAGAGCAGTCACTTCCTAATATATACAAAATAATCAAAAAATTAATTACCGAACAAATAGTAATCAAAAAATGAAAAACATTACAATTACATAGTATTTATGTTAATTATATAATTAATTTAGCCAGCATATTAGAACAATCCTATATAGAAAAAGATATCATAGATATAGAAAATCTGAAATCATGACAACAAAAAATATTTTACGGAGGGAATTTGCATGAGTTAGATTTTATACGAGCTAATATAATATGACAACTTGTGACAAAATATCCCAATACAGATGTATTCTATTATAATTCTCATCCATATGGCACATTAGCAATGCCCGAAAGAGATCTAGTAAATCTAAAAGAACTAGCAAAACACACCAATAAAACATATTTTTTAATTGGTAATGATAATTTTCTTGACCGCTATGGCGCTAGTTTGTTAAACCTACAGGGGTATGAAATGAAATGTATAGCAAATACTTCCTTTTTAGATGAATGATATTGTATAAATATAATATGAGATTATATAGTCGACTGCTTATTTCCTAATACAATAATCGAATATTTTAAAATATTCTTCAATACAGTTGATAAACCAGATGATTTTAATTTAGATTTGTTTAAAAATATAACAAAAATTAAAGAAAAATATTCTATGAAATTAACGTACTCTCCCGAACACGCTCAAAAACTAAGACAACAAATAAAAGGTTATTTTTAAAATTTTACTAAATTGATGATCAAACAAACCAACATTGCATTTATCGACTGACAAAATCTTCACCTCGGCACACATGCTGCGTGATGGAAGATAGATTTTCACAGACTCAGAGTATATCTGAGAGATAAGTTTCAGGTTGCGGAAGCATACTACTTCTTGGGGTTTGTAGATGAAGATGAACAAGAGTTGTACAATAGTCTCCAGAAAGCAGGTTTTACTGCAAATTTATAATAAATTTGCAGCGCTGATTTTCAAATTAACAAAAACTATATATTTTAATCTGAAAATCAGTATTATGATATTTAGAGAGCATAGTAGCAATCTCACAGGTCAGAAAAAGTGAAACGTCGATACCGACATCGTCTTCGAGGTAATGAAAAATATCATCGACAGAGATGATCGAAATCAAGCCGTGCTAGTATCATGAGATGGCGACTATATCAAGATGGTCAAGTATCTCATCAAACAGTGACGCTTCAAAAAGATCCTCTTCCCGAACAAACACTACTCATCATTATACAGACAACTACAAGATAGATTTAGTGTTCATCTCAGTACCCCCGACGTAAGACACAAAATTGAATACAAAAAAAGGGCGGCCTAACGCACCAGCACGTTTCGGAACCCTTCTTAGTCGTAATACAGAATCTATAATATACAAAACCCGTAAAATTGCAAATCTAATATTTGATTTTTATTATGATTTACGCCGCAAATCAATCTACTGAAATCTTATCAATCCACTGAAATCATGTTATTAATACCCGACATCCACATCAATACCCAATATCGTGACCAGATTATCTCGAAGTTGTCAGATATCGTCACTCATCACAGCGATGAGAAGCATATTGTGCTACTCGGAGATTATGTATATATGTTTAGCTATGATCGTGATGCGCTCCTGGCTTTGTATAAATTACTCATCTGACGATATCATGAAGGTAAGACCATCTATGTCTTAGCATGAAATCATGACTGGCATGGTCAGCATTTTGTCTATGAGGAAGCGAGACAGGCTTGGGATATCATCAACGCAGCTCCTCATTCCCCCTGACAAGGGGGACACGGCAAAGCCGAGGGGGTTTTGGAGGGGTCCGAAAATGACTCGAGGTGAGCAATTCACTTCATCACTACCCCTCAAGTCTACTTCATCGAATGAGAATCCGTCCTCATGATGCCATATATGATCGACTGGTCTAGTTCTCCCCTTGTTAAGGGCGCCCCGCAGGAAGTACCCTTGGGGTGGGAGTTAGAGGGGGTTTCTGAAGCAGAACTCGCAACTCGGAGCAACAGCGAATACCTGTGAGGATATAACTCGCTAACTCGCTCCCCCTTCCGGAAAGCCCTCACCCAATCGACCAACAAATACGAACAAGCCTCTGGCTGGCTCAATCTCACACTCGAGCATTATACGCAGAATCATAAGATTGATACTATCATACACCACTACTACACTGCCGATACACAGTTTCCATGATTGAGGACACAGTTCTCCTATCGTGATGTAGCACTCGACCCATACTGGATGACTGCGTGATATGATATGATCAGCTGACATATTCATCATCCGTTTGTCTATGGTAACTATCTGTGCTGTGGAAGTCTGTGGAATACAACGGCCAACGAGACCAATCAGTTCAAATATTACTGGATCAAACATGGTAAAAGTATCCAGTGACACCAGATCCAAATCAATCCACATCTCACACTCCCCTATACTGGCTCAGCAATCAGTGAATCAGATATCAGCTCACATCGAAACACAATCACAAGTCAACAATCTGAGCAACTCCAGTCTACTCACTTCCAGATTACGCTCCATCATACCTCCCCTGTGAGTAAATTGATCAACCTCGTTGTGACCACCACTGATCATCATGAGATCACCGATCTGGTAGACCCACAGTGTAGCAGTCAGATCCACTCTATCAAACCCAAATATAATATCACCATCTCTAACAACCAAGATTCTCTGATGCTGGATACCGAGAAACTGCAAACCAGTGTTGTCAATCGACAAGAAACCCTCACCCAGTATATCACCAACAAATACCCTGACCAACACCAGAGCTATCTTGATCTACTTGATGAATTGCAGATTATTAATAAAAAGTAGTTAAATAATTGACAAATATATATTTATTATTATAATAAGATATTACTTGACATGAAATATCGCATGAAAATCAAACGACTAAGTCATCTCAGTAGCCTTAGAATCCATCCGCTTATTACAGTAGCAGCAACTATTGTATTGACGATTATGGATCTTGGGACCAAACATTTTTTCTATAACCATGGGTGAGCTGCATTTAGTTGGGTACAGCCCGCATTCAACCATGGAATATCATATAGTATCTGACTCAATATGGCATTAATCATCTTAGTGTCGGTGATCTGTCTATTATGGGTGATGAGGATGTATATTAAACATCATATTCACAGCCTCATATTCATTCTTATTATGTCATGATGAATAGGAAATCTCATTGATAGAGTAGTGTATGGATGAGTCAGAGATTTCATCTATCTTGGAGACAAAATCCCAGTATTTAACTTTGTATTTAATATTGCAGATATTTGTCTCATTTTGTGATGAATTTTACTCATATATCATTATAATCAAGTTGACATCACTAAACAAGACCCCGATAGCACTAAACACCTCTTGTAGTTTGTAAAATCGAAGTTTATAGGGCATTTAGCCTTCTTTCTTTATGAACTTTATAAATCTTATAACAACAGTGTATGGCCCGACGAGGGTACGAACTTTATAAATCTTATAAACCAACTCTATGCAACAAAAAGACATCATCCTCTTCGGTATTCAATGATCTGGTAAATGAACTATGTCTGCTCTCATCCGCGAAGCATATCCCGAATATTTTGCCTATGAACCAGGAGATATCATCAGAGCAATGAGTAAAATCGATGGTCCAGTAGGAGACTTTTTCAAAGGCAATAAAACAGGTAAAATGCTCGATAACAGTACAATCTGCTCAATGTTTGATATGTATACCACGATCCTCGATGATGATCAACAGATGCTGCTTGATGGTTTCCCAAGAAATTATACACAGATGTATCATGTCCTCGCTCATACTCGTAAACTTCGTCGTAAGATTATGGGTATCTATCTTGATCTCAATAAAAAGGTGGCAATTGAAAGACTTGTTAATAGATTTTATGTAAAAAAAGAATGACATCTCTACCCTGCTCGTACTCACGAACTTGAAGATCTTAAAGCTCAATGATACGAAATTGTTCATCGTGAAGATGATAACGAAGCAGCAATTAATCAGAGAATCGAACTCTATTTTGAAGATACAATGCCAGTTATTAGACACTTTGAAGATACTTGATTGCTTTATAGAGTAGATGCAGATCAGTCAATCGAAGATGTATTTGCTGATATCAAGAAGCTTATCGAGACAGTAGAACTCGACTAGTCAAAAATGGACTTGCAATCGAGTCAGATTTTTCCATACATATGATTACTATTATTTTGTAATTATTATACACATGCAATTCACCGGAAGAGTACTCACCAAAACACTACAGATCACTGTCGGAGCCAACAACACACCCAAGATCTCACTCATCATGGAAGAAGACAGCGAAAAACAATATAAAGATAGTATCATGATCGACTTCGTCGGAGAAGAAAAAGTAGCACTCGTGGACGGTATCTCAGAGGGTAGCACTATCACTGTATCGTTCAACACCAGAGCTACTGAATACAACGGTAGACACTACAACAACCTCAATGGATGGAGAATCGAAGGAGGAAGTAGCGAGGGAGGCAACAACCAATCAGCTCCAGCTAAGAAGAAAGAAGAAAAGATCGAAGAAGATTTTGATGATCTTCCATTCTAATCTCTCATCGTCCTCGTCATTGCGAGGAAGCATGACGAAGTAATCCAGTGTATAATATTTTCACTGTAGGGACGTATAACATACGTCCTTTTTTGCAACATATCATACAAGGACACAAAATATTGCGCCCCTACATCAATTTCAAATTTCCCAGAAATCCCGACCAGTTCGGGATTTTTCCTTTCAGATCAAAAAATGCTTGACTCTCTCTCTCTTGATTATATTATATTCATCATGATGATGTCAATATCTCAGATCGCAGTTCTATAGCGTATATAGAGTTAAAACAAAAAACTAAAACATAAAAAAAATGGAAACCAAAGTGATTGTAGTAACTGTATTTCTAGCCGTAATCATAGCAGCGGTTGTGGCGGTAATTTATGAGAAGAACGCTCTCCTAAAAAACTATCCTCCAGGAGGAGGTAAAAAGATTACGATTAAATCACCCTACAGTGATGCCTTCCCGGACAAGCCGACTGCTTATAAGTTCTTTAGGCTCCTTAGGGAATGGGAAGAAAACAAAGTGATCAACAAACTTGGACAATATGAATCTGACAAGTATGCTGAGTATGAGGTATGGGAAGAGTAGTAACAAAAAAGTCAATCAGAGTTTTCTGCGGGTTCCGCTTACTGATTGATTTTTTATTTTTCTGGATTGCTTCGTTCCTCGCAATGACGATATACTACTCAAAATCAAACATCCTCAAATCCTGCGTTATCGCCTCGAGAAATAAATCTTTATCAAACTTCATCGCTACAAATACATTGGTTTTGATTCTCGCAATATTGCGCTGATCGATAATAAGCTCACCCTTGGTATACTGTCCCTGAGTCTCAACATCGACGTATTGATAGGCTCCCTCGTACAGATGAGGATACAGAAGAAGTCAGACTGTGTGAGCATCATGCACATAAAACCCATGCTCATATCCTGTCTCACGGAACTTCATATTGGTCTCAATGAGGAAGTTGGTCAACGCAAACATAAACGCTTGTTTGCTACTATGATTAATCTCACGAAAACAATTCATCATATCATCATTATCAAAGACCATACTCGTCGTCAGATCTAGTGGCGCAAGCATGATATTGTCCGTCGCATCAAACACGATCTTGGCACTCATCGGATCATATGCAATATTAAACTCTGCTACTGGAGTCACATTGCCATGCATATCGATTGCTCCTCACATGGCGATAATCCTCTTACACTGCTGGAGGATCCCAGGTATACGCTGCTCTGCCAACGCAAGATTGGTCATCGGACCAGTAGCGAGTATGGTGAGGTCTGACCCATGCCCTTGTATCGCTTGCACGATCATGTCGATACTATCCAGTTCCGTGTCTGGTAGCTTCGGTGATGGCAACATACTGGACAATCCACCAATACCATCTGATCCATGGATATGCGATGCATCTGCAGATATGATCAAACTACCAATAAACTGATCTCATTCTGAGTTTTTCTGATTTTCGCGGTCCAGTTTATTGGCAGCAAAATCGACTGAATTGGATTTAATGATTTTCGATTTTGCAGTATGATCCTTGGCAACTGGAGCATCCACTCAGACAAACTCACACATACGCAGTGCGTTCATATAGGTTAAGTCAGCTGATACATTTCATCATACCGTAGAGATACCGATCACTTCCATTGGCACATGTGCAAATTTATGATTGATCAATAACCACAACAGCGCGAAGATATCATCTCCACCTGGATCACAGTCGATAAGGATGTAATGTTTGTTAGTATTCATCAGATTTTTGTAATTCAATATAATAAATAGGATCATCTGATTTTACATTACCTGAGCTATCAATTGAATTAATAGAGTCACAAGGACCATGTACATTTCGTCACAGTTTTCTTAGTCTTTCATGGATTTTGATTGTTCCTGGGCTTAGTGATATATCTGAGTAAAATCTTGAAATCCCCTTTGCCTGAGCCCAAAGCAGTATTGCGATATAGTGATTTAATATTGCGTCTCAACCGGTATAATCCCTCAAAGCTTGTATAGTTCGTCCATGAAGATTTCATTCATCATCATACCATACCTGATGCTCTACAACATCAATATCATAATGCTGTGTAATGATTTTATAAACTTTTACATCAAGTCCATTTATTGTGGCTTCACGACATTCCTGATCAATCATTGTAGTAACATTCTCTCCTAAGCTAATTTTGTTTTTATTAACATTAAAAATCTTGGCAATGGTATCATTATAATAACCCCCTAGAGCCATTCACTTGACACCATAGTACTGTGAACAAATGTAATCAAATTGTGTTGCCATAAATAAATTATATTCACAACCGCTCATTTTCGCAACTTTATCATCTAAATTCCCTTTTATATTCTCCTCAAAATCATTATAGTCACAGCATCGCTGTAAAGCTCTCAGATTTTTCTGATTGTTTTTCTGATCTGTCTGGATAATTTTCACCCTCACCCCGACCTCTCCCAATCGCTACGCTAGGAGAGGAGCTATCTTATCCTTTACTCTTGTCCTTGTTCTCAATGAAATTAACCATCTGACTCGAAATCCATCTCAAACTCGCCACTCAGGCAAAAGTATTCTGTCAGTGTCGTAACTCACAAGATTTTGATAACGATACACCCAACACCTATGTCTGCCCGACCTGTACTGCTCAGCCTGGAGCTTTGCCAGTGGTCAATCACGAAGCGATCGTCAAGGCGCTTGAGCTTGGTAAGGTACTATGATGTACACCAAACCCTCATCCTACGCGAGATCGTAAATCATATTTCTATCCTGACTCCCCTGTAGGCTATCAGATCACACAGCTTCATAATCCAATCAATGGTGAGTGATCATTTAGTTTTTGGAATAGCAGCTATACGCAGCTCCACACTGTCAGAATCCAGCAAGCACATCTGGAAAACGATACAGCTAAGACCATCCACATGGACGGCAAAGCATATCTTGATTTTAACCGTTGTGGGACTCCATTGGTAGAAATTGTGACCAGACCTGATTTTCACAGTGCTGATGAGGTGACTGATTTTCTCAAAGAACTCCAAAGAGTCGTCAAATGGAACAACATCGCCTACGCAGATCTCGAAAAAGGTCAGATGAGAGTCGACGTAAACCTATCAGTCAGTGACACTGATCAGCTATGAACCAGAGTTGAGATCAAGAATATGAACTCGTTTTCTGCGATTCGTAGAGCAATCGAGCACGAATACAACCGTCACGTGGCAGTGATCCAAGCAGGATGACAGATTGAGCAAGCGACCGTAGGATGGGATGACGCCAAAACTGAGACCTATATGATGCGTAGCAAAGAAGATAGCATGGACTATCGCTACTTCCCTGAGCCAGACTTACCAGCTCTCGATATCACAGCAGAAATAAAAAGTCTGAGCAACAGCGAATCCCCGTGAGGGGGGACCTCTCTCGAATTGATCGTTCCATCACAAGAGATTAAGACCATGACTGATGCTAGTTTCAACAAGGAATATATCAATGCTCTCATCAGTGAGGACATAGTTCTAACATACTATAAATTAGTGATCAATCATGAAATCCAGCCACTCATTGCTGCCAAATGGATGACATGACTAATGATGGGACAGATTCAAACCTATGGTATCTCTGGACTCAAGTTTACCCAAGATCAATTTATCGAATTTTGTACACTCAATCAACAAGAAGCACTATCCGATCATCATGCCAAAACTATCATTGAACATATGATAAACTCTGGCAAATCAGCACCAGATCTCATCCGTGAACTAGGCTTTGATCAGCAGTCAGATATTGATCTATCATCTATCATCGCACACGTAGTCGAAGCTAACCCTAAGGTATTAGAAGACTATAAATGATGAAAACCATCTGCAGCATGATTCTTCATCGGACAAGTCATGAAAGCTACCGCAGGCAAAGTAGATCCAAATAGCGTAAAAAGTTGAGTAGAGTCTTATTTACAAACACTGGTCTAATGTCTACTATAAAAGCAACATTTTGGTGAAGACTCGATCCTGGTAAAGGTATTGACCTATTGCTTGAAATTTTACCTCAATTTTTATCACAAGCTCAGCACAGCTGGGAATTTCATATTTTTGGTACAGGTTCCCTAGAAGCACAAATCCAACAAATCATTGAGCAATATCCAGACATAATCACACTTTATGGACGAGCAACTCGAGACCAGATCAAACCAGTAGCACAAGCATGAGATTACTGCCTCTGTCCGTCACAACTACTTGAGTCGTTTGGGATGACGGCGCTCGAATGATGTAAACTCTGATTGCCGGTCATTGGTCCATCTAAGTGATGACTTGCACAGTTTATAGTTTCAGACTTCGCTCAATTTGAAGATATATCATTAGACTGAAGATCCCTCATTAAGCTACTACTCTACATTGATCAGCATCATGATCAGAATTATCACAGTCGACAGTCGCAAACTCTCCAAATTGCTTCCAAATTTGGTCCTTCTCAACGACTACAAAAAATAAATAAGTTGATAGATCATAGTGCATAGTTGATAGATTTTATTTATATAAATGATAAACATGACGTCATCAATTCTTCAACAGAAATCTCTCGAACTAGGCATCAATGTGGCTAAGTTTAGCATTAGTCTCAAAGATCAAAAAATGTTTGAAATTGCGTCACAGTTTCTCAAAAGCGGGACATCGGTTGGTGCAAATATAGCTGAAGCAAGATGATGACAATCAATGAGAGACTTTATTCACAAGCTTGAAATCTCTCTCAAAGAAGCATATGAAACTCAATATTGGTGTGATATTCTTGAACAATGATTTAACATCGAGTGCAACATCATTAGATCTTTATGCGAAGAATGCATCAAGTTACTTGTCACTTCAATCAAAACTGCAAAATCTAAAGAAAAATAAGTTATCAACTATCAACTCTACACTATCAACTTATCTCATGTTATCATTATATCTCCACATCCCATTTTGTGATCGCAAGTGTGAATATTGCAACTTTTTTGTCATTGCGAAGGACAATCCAAACCGACAAGAGAGCATGATCGAGCAGTATCTGACTGCCCTGCATGGCGAGATAGACTATCGTGCATTGCTCACTCCTCATGAGCAAATCAAGACGATCTATTTTGGTGGTGGAACACCAGGAATCCTCAGTCTACAGCAACTTACCGCGATTATCGATCATATCCGTAGAGTACGAGATTGTCAGTATCTCGAAGAGCTCAGTATTGAGCTTAATCCAGATCCATTTGAGCATACAATTGAGCTTGTGACATGACTCACAAATTATTACAAAGACATCCCAAGAGTCAGATGTAGTTTTGGGATTCAAACATTTGATGATGCTGTGCTCAAACAAGCAGGTCGCTGATATGTATTTAATAATGTCCGCCACTTCCTCAGAGAGTTGCGTGAGATCAAACAACCTACTAATGTATTCAATCTTGATTTTATCGCATTTGGCACACGAGACGCACAAACCGAAGTCCGCAAAGAGTTTCTTACTAACATGATCGCAAGTCAGACCTTTGATAGTTATTCACTCTATCTTCTTGAGTTATTTCCTGGATCCAAGCGATATCAGCAGAGGAATACCCCCCTTCCAAAAGGGGGGATCGAGGGGGGATCTTTGGAACTAATCAAGAAACTCGTCAATCCCGATGAGCAAGCAATCATGACTGAGTATAATGCAATCGCAGATATGCTCTACTCCTCATGATATACACAATATGAAGTATCCAACCGGTCACTAGCAGGCAAAAGTAGTATCCATAATCGTGTGTACTGGAACATGGAGTCATATCTTGGATTGGGGACAAATGCTTCGTGATTAATCAAACAATGAGAACAAAATCAAAGATACACAAATACATGTAATCTCGCTTCATATCTCAAATGAGAGTATCTAGACGAAAATAAAACAGTAACTCTCACTAAGCATGATTATCATATGGAGAAGCTCATGCTCGCTCTCAGGACTAGTGATGGAATCACTAATCTAAGCTCCTATGAACCATATCTGTCTCCAAAACGAAAAACTCTCATTGCCGACTGGCAGCAACAAGAGCTTGTGATATATCATGATGATAGATTGATTCTGACTCACGAGGGTATGAAGCTTAGCAATCACTTGATCACTGATCTTCTTGATTTTACTACTTCGTAGTATTATGCTTCCACGAACTATACAACGCTAACCCAATCAACCCAGCTCCCACTAGTCCTGTGATCATCTCTGGGATATGCATTGCTGCCCCAGCAAACAATCATGGAGTTTGTCAATACTCATGCTGGGGCAACAACCATCCCCCAACTACCAACAGCTGCTGCTGTCGAAAATGGTAAAGTTATTACTGTTCATTAGCTATCTCACAAAAGCAAACATACAATAGAATGAGCACAAATACATCTCAACTAATATCAAGCTCCTTGTAAAAGGAATTTTTGGCTAAATAGAAAATTTAGTGTGGCTAAATAACCTAGAAAACAGCATAATAGAGCTGTTATTTAGAACTAATTTAGCACAATGACTAAATGTTAT
>JAYSSF010000070.1:0-14029 GCA_043720715.1 bacterium | reverse complement strand
TCCATCTTGAGAAGCGTCTCCTTGAGATTTGATTTGATCACACTTTGGTCAAGTGGTGCTCAGATAGCAGATTGCACATCTTCGATACTACTACATACTTGAGTGTTTTGACTGAGTGGTTTAGTGTAGGTCATGATAATATCTAAAAATAATAAAGTATATTAACTATCTAAATCAAGAAGTCAACTCTAATCTTCCCCCACCTGCAACTTAGGCCACTTGAGATTCATCTTGTCAAATTCATCCATGATAACCTTGGCAATCGTATTGATCTTATACCAGTTGTTGTCTGCTGGGATGATATGCCATGGGACCTTATCACACTTGGTGAAGATATCATCAAATATCTCCAACATATCATCGTACTTACGAGCCTTCTGTCGGTCAGCTTCGTTGTGTTTCCAGAACTTCTTGGGATCAGTCATACGCTCGTGTAGTCTGGTGATCTGTTCATCACTGGATACATGGAGGTAAAATTTGAGTACGACAGTGCCGTTATCTTCGAGTAGCTTCTCAAAATCATTGACGTGATCTACTCTCTTGGCAAGATCTTTATCCGACATTGACTTCTCCAGTGTGGGGACAATAAGATCCTCATAGTGACTACGATTAAATATCTGGATCATACCATCTGCTGGTGCGTGTTGATGTACTCTCCACAGGAAATCATGTGCACGCTCTTCATCAGTAGGTACGCCAAACGAATGCACTAGACAACCCATCGGATTTACTCCGGTGAAGATATGCTTGATGACACCATCCTTACCAGATGCGTCCATACCTTGTAAGATAATGAGCATACTACGCTTACTACCTGCAAACATCTTGACCTGCATCTCTGTAATCTGCTCTGCAAGTTTGAGATTTTCCTCTCTCATCTTTACCTCATTTGCGGATTTTGGTGCTTTGGTGCTGATGTCTTTAAGTGATTTGTTTTTTGCCATAATAATGTCTTGTAATAGAAATGTAAAAGATTATCATATTATTATACTTATTTAATCTGACTTTGTCAAATGTTAGAAAAAGAAATCAAAGTTCTCAATATTTCCGTAGATGATCTCACCACCAAATTCAAATCGATGAGATGATTCAAGACGTTTGAAGGAGTGATTCATGATGATTATTATGATGTTCCTGGTGGGTTCTTGGATAAGAAGTGATACTCGCTTAGAATCAGGACATTTGATGGAGCTAATCCTCATATCACTTTCAAGATCAAGCAAAAACATAAATCTCTCAAAGTAGCTGAGGAATACGAATTTGCTACACATGACAAGGCAGAGCATACCTTCCTCCTCTTTCAGAAGCGAGGACTCAAACCAGTAAGATCCAAAACCAAACGCAGACTCAGCTACGTCGTAGGTCAGCATACCTTTGATATTGATATGTATGAAAATATGCCACCACTCCTCGAGATTGAATGAGGTAAGACCAAAGACATCTTCAAGATGATCGACACGCTGTGACTACAGGATCATACAACTCTCAAGTGTGGATATAGAGGATTGTGTAGGTTTTATCAAAAATAAAGTCTTGATTTCCTCATTCAAATAGTTATACACTCGCCTATCGGTTGCATACGCAATCGACTAGTAACGCAGTTATTAGATCGGCTTACGTAAGTAACCGATACCCCACACCTATCGGGAACTAGCTCAGATGGCTAGAGCGCTCGCTTTGGGAGCGAGAGGTCGCGAGTTCGAGTCCCGCGTTCCCGAAATCTGTGAGCCAAGGTAGCTCAGCTGGTAGAGCATACGATTGAAGCTCGTTGTGTCGGGAGTTCGATTCTCCCCCTTGGCACCACTTTCCCAAGTGAGAGTATATACAATAATTAACATTTTGATGGGCGACTAGCTCAGTTGGTCGAGAGCACCTCGTTTACACCGAGGGGGTCGTTGGTTCGAATCCATCGTCGCCCACCATTAAATTTGTTTGGTCAAAATTCTACAATTTATTTTGTAATATTAGAAAGTTATTATCAATTACGCGGGAGCCATCTTTTGTAATTTATAATAACTCTTTTCGTTTATAGCCCAACATCAGTCCCATACTGTCAATTATAAACTCTCAGTTATGAATTACATTACGGTCCTATAGCTCAGTTGGTTACTCGGCAATATGCCGAGATAACCGCTAGGTCACTGGTTCAAAGTTAACACTACTTATTATTACGGTCCTATAGCTCAGTTGGTTAGAGCAAGCGGCTCATAACCGCTGGGTCACTGGTTCAAGTCCAGTTGGGACCAAGTTACAGAACACGCAGTATCATAATCAAGTATCTATGCATTTAATACTATATTAACGATTCTGACCTTCATCATGAAACCTCACTAACCATGTGAGCAATTTCCTGGTGTTTTGTCGTCTTTACCTTATTATTATGTATCTAATATGATTGAACTTGAAACTACCTATCTTGCCAAATATTTACCTGAATGATGGAATCAATGATCCCATAAAGAGATTATTGACGCATATCTACCAACGAGCACAGCAGCTGGATCATTTAGATTAAGAAAAAACGGAGAGCACTGCGAAATGACTAAAAAAGTACCAATTGATTGAGATGTTTCACAACAACAAGAATATACAATTCCCCTATCGAGAGAAGAATTTAAATTACTAGTAACCAATCTCCCCACCAAACAAGTTCATAAAGTAAGGTATTATTATAACTATGAGTGAAGAGCAGCTGAAATTGATGTGTTTCAATGAGAATTAAAGGGATTAGTCGTAGTAGATTTTGAATTCGATACAGTAGAAGAAAAGGATAATTTTATGATGCCTGAGTTCTGTCTCGTAGATATTACACCTGAACTATTTATTGCGTGATCACAATTATGTGGCAAAAATTATCAAGACATCGAACAACATCTCACAAACTTTAACTATCAACCAATCTATCTATAGCATGATCGAACGTTGTTACTATAGAATCAGCATCAAAGCACTTATTCGAAATGAAGATAAAATCAAGTTCCTGATAGCTCTTGAACATAATGGCCAATGGGATTTCTTGGGATGAGGACTCGATCATGGAGAAGATCCGGTACAAGGCATTCAAAGAGAGTTGCAAGAAGAGATTGGACGAACAATATCATCACTCAACCCACACCCCTACACTCTGATCACAACCACCTGTCTCAACTGACCACACAAAGATAAACCAATCGCAAACATCTTCTATGAAGCACAAGTAGCAGATACGATCATGAAAAACTCAGATGAATGCGTAGAAGTAAGATATGTAACTCCCCAAGAAGCACTCGAGCTACCAGACAGAACATGAATTCTTCATCTCTTTGCCCAGCAGGTTATCAATCAAAACTAAAATATCAAAATCTTCTCAATCCTCTAACTTTCCTAAATCTTCCGTCATGTTAATTTACCTCGTCCGCCACTGACAAACACAAGCAAATGTTGATGAAGTATGCTCATGACAGATAGAGACTCCTCTGACAGAGCTAGGAATCTCACAAGCACAAGCAACATGACAAACCCTTCGGTGAATTACATTTGATGCCATATTAAGTAGTGATCTATCTCGTGCATACGACACAGCAGCATTTATCACGTGAGATCAAGATACTATAACTACTACGCTATTGAGAGAGAGATGTTACTACAGCTACGAATGAACAAACTGACTAGTCCAACAGCATGCGGAAGAGTTGTGATTAATCCCATCAAGGTACTGGGAACTATGATGAAATCGTCCTAACCACCCAATTGAAAACAACGAAGAAATGATATGACGCCGGGATCAGTTTATTGAAGAACACATCAAAGATAAAGAATACCAGAATGTTCTTATCGCATCACATGGATCATTTCTTAGATGTATTATGGCTAATATATTACAACTCCAATTAGGAGAAAAATGAGTATCAGAATTTCTTAGTCCAATGTCAAATTGTGCAATCAACATCATCGAATATAGACCCGAGCAATGACTCAGACTCGTCACCTACAACCAATATCTCCATCTTCTCAATCTAAAATAAATAATCAAGACGCATTGCCATGCGTCGCTACATCAAAAACTTATAACCTTTAACCTGTAACCTGTAATCTATTTATGACTACTCAATTCCACTTTGCTAAGATCATATCTCCTATCGGATGAGCACTTGCCAAGGAGACAATCCTCTCCAAGGTTATCGCCAATATCGATGGCTTCCGTCTCTCACTATCCAACGGATATGATGATAGCAAGCGTAAGTTTGTCGACACCATCATGAAGCTGGACAACAGCAAGACGATCATGCTTGAGCTCAAGTGACCTGAGATCAGAACCAAAAATCATAATACTCTCGTAGCATCACTCAATCAAGAGATCAAGGTTGGTTTTTCAGAGTTTTTTGAGGATCAAGATGGAATGCTGTTTACTGACTTCCTGGATATTGAATCATTGCCTATCGGAGCAAAACTAATTTTTGATGGTAGTGATGTAGAACTCACCGTAAGTAAAAATGAAAAATCAACTGATGGTCTCGTCACTGCCACAGTAACAATTGCTGGCACAATCCCATCTGACGCAATGATTCGCTTCCGTGACTACACTCCACATATCAACTTTGTGACAGAGAGGGATCGTAGAGATATCGTCTGGGCCATCAACAACGGGATCCACACGATTGTACTCGCACATACAGCAAGCTCATCAGACGTTGAAGAAGTCAGACATTTTCTTGCTCTCAATGATGGCAAGCAGATGAAAATATTCTTCAAAGTGCAAAATCTCAGTTGTATCAAGAACTATGATGACATATTGGCTGCGGCTGACTGAGTGATTATTGATCCAGTATTATATTGGGGAATTACAGAAGATGTAAGTCATATGGAGGATAGAATCTATGATATGATTGATCACGCGTCATCAATTGGTAAGCCGATGATTATTCATTTTTCTGTCCATGAGTTAGGACTTGATCATACTATTAGAAGCGCCAAACTCAACAAATATCTCGAACATGGTATGATGTGTCTCCAGTTTGACGATGATCTGATTGATCTCGATGATCCTACAATATACATCGAAGAGACATTTAATATGATGCACGAGCACCAGTGGGACGAAACTCCCAACATCACTCTCGAACAAGCCAGGATCACAGAAGAATACAAGACTACTGATTATATCGTCTACTCAGCATATAGAGCAATTAGAGATATTGATGTCAAAGCAATCATCATCTATACCGAAAACGGCTATACAGCAACGATGTTATCAGCCTATAGACCGAATATTCCTGTGATTGCATTCACTAAAAATGATGCAGCGTACAGATATATCAACCTCCTCTGGGCAGTCAGATGATATAAGATTAGCAACGCATTTGACTATCATAATATCAAACAACTTGGTAAAGAAATCGTACGTATTATCTTCAAAGGTAGTATCTCATTGGAGGACAAAATCCTCATCGTGCATGCAAGCAATATCAATGTCGAAATGGGTATGATTAATGGATTAGAAATTTATAAATTTAAGGATATTTAATCCATGTACGAAAAACTCAAATCCATCATCCGTGAATATGAAACCCTGAGAGATCAGCTATATGATCCTGAGGTTTTTGGTGATCAAAGTAAACTCAAGGTAATTAACCGCCAACTCAAGTCACAAGAGAAGCTCTATGATCTTGGAGTGCAGTACTGTAAATGGATGGACCAGCTTACATCATCCAAACATATGCTCGAGACTGAGTCAGATCCAGATTTTATGGATCTTGCCAAGAGCGAAATCATTGACGCAGAGAATAACCTTGCACCACTGGAAGAACTAATCAAAGAAGAACTCCTTCCCAAGGACCCAAACGACGATAAGGATATCTATCTGGAGATCAGACCTGCTGCAGGTGGGGACGAGGCATGATTGTTTGCCAGTGAACTATTGAGAGCATACCTTGCCTATGCGCAAGCGCAGTGATGGAAGACCGAAATCGAAGATCAGCAACTCTCTGATACTGGTGGTATCAAAATTGCTATCGTCAAGATGATGTGAGATAGAGTCTACAGTAGGATGAAGTTTGAGTCATGAGTACATCGTGTCCAGCGTATCCCAGTCACAGAGTCCAATGGTCGTGTACATACCTCTACTATTACCGTAGCAATTATGCCTGAAGCTGAGGAAGTAGATGTCAATATTGATCCGCTTGACGTCATCATGGACACCTACGCCGCCAGTAGTGCAGGAGGACAGAATGCGAACAAAAACCAGACATGAGTCAGACTCCACCATAAACCTACTGGCATGATTGTCACTATTGGAGATAGCAAGTCACAGCTGCACAATAAAGATAAAGCATGGGCAGTCCTCAGATCCAGACTCTATCAGATCGAATCTGACAAAAAGATGGCTGAGACCAAAGAGCAACGTGGTTCTCAGATCGGTGGATGAGATCGTAGTGAGAAGATCCGTACATACAACTATCCTCAAGATCGTGTCACCGATCACCGTATCAAGCAATCATGGTCATGACTTCCTATCATCATGGCAGGTGCGATCGGACCGATTATTGAAGCATTGATTCTTGCAGCTCAGCAGTGAGTGCTTGGTTCTGGAGACGATGATGATTAAGAAATTATATTTTGGATGATCAAAAAACCTGACTTCTACGGTAGTTTAAGCTACGAGTCAGGTTTTTTATATACTGTGATTATTTCATAAATTTCTCCCATCATCTCAGTTGTTTGGTGATTGAATCAACCAATAGTGATATATCAGCATATTGCGGTATCGAAATTGCACCAATATCCCTACTAACTCTTACAATAATCTTAATCGTCTCGATTTGAGTAATCAAAGTGACAATGATTGGTTTTTTGTCAGTAGAGCTATTTGCTTGATAAATACTAACTACAAGCTCTAGTCCTAAAGCTTTCAGTTTTTCTCATAAGACATGTTTGTGTTCTTTGGGCAGTAATCTATCAATGTCATAAATCTTGAGCAATAGCTCATAACTCGTCTTAAATACTGGTAATTGGTCATATAAAGCCATCGTTGTTAATTGTAAAATCAGGATATAAATAGGTAAACTGCTGGAGTGTTGAACCGATCAGATGATAATGTCTATGATGATAGATCAGTCACAGATATGAATTCATCATTGATTGGATGTGATCAGGAGAAAGCTGAGTGCTTGTACTGATACGAGATCTCCATCTTGCAATCGTACGATGATTGAGATAATGACGATGAGGCAAAATCATCACTCAGCAAAATTTCACCCCATGATGATAATGTTGCAAGTAGATCTTATTTGGGTGAAGCTGTAATCATAACTTAGAACTCAAAAACTTACGCATCTGATCGATCAACTCCAATAAGTAATCTTTGGACTCGTGCACAGTCACAAAATCATCTACATATCTACCGTAATATTTACACTTCATCTCATACTTCATCCAACGATCAAATACATCCATATATACATTGGCAAATAATTGGCTCGTCAGGTTACCAATCGGCAATCCGCATCATGGCTTGGCATGAAATAATGATTTTTCATCAGGTAATCCATCATAATCAGATTTTGATCCATGAAAAACATAGTTTGTGGTAGGATCGTGTGTCACGATCATCTCGACTAGCCATAGCAACCAATCTACATCGCATCTCAATTTAGATTGATGTTCAACAATAAACGAGCGAAGCAATCACCATAAAATCTGCTTATCAATATTCATAAAGAATCAGCGAATATCACATTTGAGAATCCAAGCATCACGACTATAATTTTGTGTGCAAGATCTGATAAAGTGATCTGCTCTCTGCCATCATAGTTGTGTACCTTTGTGATTTCTACAACTATAACTATCATAGATAAAACGAGCATCATATAGAGGATATAGATACTGATAGATCAAATGATGCACTATACGATCACGAAACGAAGCAGCAAAGATCTCTCTTTTGACCGTGTCAGTATAGATGAAGCACATAGAAAAATCAATCTTATAACAACGAATAACTAAATCTTCATATAATTCTATAAGATTCTGCTCACGATCTAATTCAAATAGCATCACCTGCGGACGAGATTTTTTGCCTTTTCTAGCTAACTCATAAGCAGAAAATACGTTATATAATAATCTTTTATCCATCATATATACATAATCTATCAAAAAGTCCCGAATCATTCGAGACTCAATGCCACCAGTGCTGAGGATAGTTCTCGCATTCTTCTGTCAGTTCGAGTTACGTCAAGCGTTCGAATCATTGAAGTTAAAGTAGCGAACATTACCATCCTCGGTACGAGAATACGCAAATTTACCATAATTACCAACGTTGTAGAATTTGCCGTCAGAGTTCTGATAACTTACATAAGTAGCCACTAAAAATGTCATACTATCCTATCGAATATCATGATCTGAAATTCCTTCAATATTCATCTTATAAAGAGAATTTATACCCGAAGGGTGCTACTGAACTAGTGGGTTATATTTACATGCACGCTCTCATAATCCGTAAACCATGAGACTCTGGCACAAACATCCTATTCAAGTAGAGCGAAAATGCATTGCATTTTCGCTCTCGCTCCGCGAGAGCGTCCAAAAATTTTTGGACAAAAATCCCACACGTAAATGCAGGATAAAAGTTTTGAATAGAGAAATAGATAAGAACCCACTAGTTTCTGAGGATAGTCCTCGCACCCTCCTGTCAGTCCGAGCTACGTCAAGCGCCCGAACCATTGAAGTAAAAGCAGCGAACATCACCATCCCCGGCACGAGAATACGCAAATCCACCATAATCACCAACGCTGTAGAATCCGCCGTCAGAGCCCTGACAACCATATTTACCAAGTCATAATCTCAATACGATCAATCTAATTGCATCGGATTCAGAGACGCCCACACCTATCAATTTATCGATGATAGTATCGATGAGTATTTCTTTTTCGACACCATTTTCGTCTTTTTCTCCTTCTACTGGTAATCAAACATATGCTTGATTTCTTCCATATGATATTGAGTCAGCTCATGCAACATCATTTGTAGATTGTTGAGCATCTCATCCATGAACTACACTTCTCTCATTAACTGGGAGACTTTGTTCTTCGTTCTTAAGTGGCATCACATCAAGCTTGATCGTATCAATATCTGACAATACTGAGTTCATCTTTTCTACTGCTGTAGAATTATTAGCATAGTTAGCAATAAGAGTATCCTGAAACTTCTGCTGATGAGAGTATAGATTGTCATACTTTGGGTCATTGTGCAATTCTACTGCTCTTTTGGCAGAGGTCATTGATTTGATGTTTTTAATATTGGCTTTTATCTCTTTTTGATCAAGTCTTTGTTTCTTTCGTTCAGGGTCACTAGCAATCATCTCTCTCACTTGAGGATCTCTCATAAATAAACGACGTTTTTCTTCATCATCAAGAGTATTTCGGATTGCTTTAGCGCTTATAGGATCTAGTGTTGCAAATTCGATACCCTTAGAAACAATTTCAGGATTATCAATACGAGATGGCTGATTTGTAGACATGATAGTAAAAATCAAGTAAAATTTAGTGGTGCAATAGACTTGTATATGTTCCAAATACTTAAAACTAATAATATACATTTATATTATTTTGTCAAGTCATAATTTTTTAAGATCATTACTTGATCACTAATCTCATATTCTTCTTCCCTTTCTGCAACAAGATCACACCATTGACCCAGTCGCTGGACTCAATCACACGGTTAATATCTGAGACAGCTATTTCATTTAGTGAGATACCGTTTTGCTGGATAAGTTTCTTGGCATCGCCACGAGATTCAGTGAGTCCTGATGATAATACTACATCCAAGATAGTATCTCCCTCACTAGCTTTTACTCCCCCGATCTGCTCTACGAGTGCAGTTACAAAACCTTGATCAGTGGATCTAATTTTTTCAAGTTTATCATTTGCAAAGACGAATTCTGTGATCGCTTGCGCCTGCTCTGCCGCGTCTGTACCATGAATAATCTGTACCACACGATATGCCAGAGCTTTCTGACCGATTCTGAGTTGTGGTTGCTGACTATGTTCTACTACGATCGCGTCAATCTCCTCCATCGAGAGTAATGTAAACAGTTTCAGGAATCTACTCACATCTTCATCAGTAACATTGAGGAAGTATTGATAGACAAAATACGGTGTCGATTTCTTGGGATCAAGCCAGATCGCATTTCACTCTGATTTTCAGAATTTACGGCCATTGGAATCTAAAATCAAGTTGTTAGTCAGACCATGCACTTTTTTATCTAATAATTTAGATGTAATCTCAATACCAGCCAGAATCCCATCCCATTCATCGCTACCACCAACCTCAAGTACCACATTATGGTCTCTTGCAAGGACATAATAATCATATCCCATAATCAACATATAGCTAAATTCTGCATAGCTGATAAATTTATCAGGATCATTAATTCTGCTCTTCACGATATCCTTATTCATCATCCAGTTTACCGTCATGGATTTACCTACCTCTCTCAAAAATTGGAGATAATTCATATTTTTGAACCAGTCATAATTATTTACAATTTCATACTCGAGCTTTGTACCACTAATTTTTTCAATATTAGTACATAGATCTTCAAAATTCTTACGAATTCAAGCTTGGTTACGAGCAAGAGCTTCCTCATCTAAGAAGTTTCTCTCTGCATCCTTACCTGTGGGATTCCCTATCATACCTGTTGCTCATCACACGAGTAGGTAACATTTATTTCATCTCAGCATCACATGAATCGCCTGCATCAGTGCTACAAAGTTACCAATCGTCATACTATCGGCACTTGGATCAACTCCAAAGTAGAAATTAATTCATCCTTTATCAGAAAGAGCAAAGAGGTCTTCGCTCGTAAATTGTTTAATAAATCATCTTGTTTCAAGTTCAGTTTTGAGTGGAAGCATCGATGTAGTTATAAAATTAATAAAGCTATGAGGTTTTTAATGATAATTCCCTCAGTATCAAGCAACAATCACAAAAGTCAATCACAGCAATCTTGACTCAACTACAGAAAAAGCTATAAACTCTTTCAGACTTCGATAAGAAGCCAATCCTTTAGAGTAACTTTTTAACCCATAACCTATATCAATGTTCTGAAAAATCGGTGAAATGAAAGCAATGTACGACAAGTACAAGAAACTCCAAGATGCTCTTAAAAAATTAGTAATCAGAGCAAGTGCTGGTGAGTATATATATATGTCTGACTGAGTCGAGAAGACTGGTACTGTGGTTGTTGAGATTACCGGTGAGATGAAACTCAACAGTGTTGAGATCAAAGACGATAGTATCATGACACCATCACGTAAGTCAGAATTGGAATGATATCTCCATACTGCATTTGAAAAAGCACAAGCTAAAGCACAAGAAGTATCCATGACGAAGACCAAAGAAATCCTCGGATTTGATCCTCAAGATCTCATGTGATGACTTGCTGGAGGTGCGATGCCTAAGATCCCTGGTTTAAGCTAAATCATTGTTTTATAACAAGTCACTAGTGGTCTTAATAAATCACTAGATATGAGCAGTAATTCGTCACCGAGTTGTCTTGCATTCTCACAATAGATCTCTACTCTAGATCAAGTAAGTTATTTATTTATTATTATTACTTTATAACTATGGACAAGAACAATCTTTCGATCGTGTCATTGGTCGTATCACTCGCAACATTACTACTCGTAGCATACGCTACATTCTTCGGTATTAGATCAGAACTCGTAAATCTTGAGGCTCTCAAGGTATGAGGTATGGATAACTATGCTCAAGTACAGAAGATCTATACTTCAGAACAATTCAAGAAAACTCAAGCTGAGTCACTTGCTCAAGCTGTTGCTCAGTTTGAAGGTGGAGCTGCTGCTCCTACTGCTGATGGTCAGCCAACTCCTCCTACAGCTCAAGCTGATAAAGCACCAGATGCTGACGGATTCACAAGAGGTACACTGACTCCAGAGCAAATCGCGACAGTCACAAAAGATGTAGCATACGAAGGTAAAGCATCTGCAAAGATCGCTCTTGTTGAGTATTCTGATATCGAATGTCCTTTCTGCCAGAGACATTTCTCTTCAAAGACAGTAGAGACTGTACTTGCGAAGTATGCTGACTCAGTCAAGGCTACATTTAAGCACTTCCCTCTTAGCTTCCACCCAACAGCTCAAAAAGCGGCTGAAGGTGTAGAATGTGCAGCTAAGCAAGGTAAAGCAATCGAATTCAAAGATGCAATCTTCGAAGCATCAATCGCTGATGCTGGTAAAAAGCCAACAAAGGAAGTTATCCTTGCTACAGCAAAGAAGCTTGCTCTCAAAGAAGCTGATTTCTCCAAATGTCTTGATAGTGGTGAAACTGCTGATAAAGTGAAATCTGACATGAACGAGGCTTCAACACTATTTGGTGTAACTGGTACTCCTGGTAATGTATTGATCAATACTGAAACTGGTAAGTATGTAGTAATCGCTGGTGCATATCCTGCTGATCAGTTCGATGCAGTTGTTGCTGAACTTACAAAATAATATCATACGACTGTATCGTCATTGCGAGGAACGGAATATAATGAAGTGACGCGGCAATCCAGTATGTAATATTTTTAAAGGCACATTCTTCGGAATGTGTTTTTTGTTTGTGTTTTTCCCCCTGTCAAGCCCTAAAGGATAAAGAGGACTTTGCGAAGTGACAATGTTTATTGTTGCAAAAAACATCAACTTCCACTATACTAGTATTAATGAACAAAACTCTCCAAACATGGATCCAGTCAGCTAAGTCAATTATCCATCTTGATCATTATCACAAGATCAAATATTGGCGTTTTGTGATTCATAGCATGGTGCTGTGGTTCTTGATCCTGTGAACATGGTGGTGGTCGGCTCAAGAGAGTTTGATTGCTGTGTTGTTTGGGATCGCGACGGTGAGCTATATACCATTTATCTCGATTGAGTTATATCATCGCCCTACGCACCGTCAGCGATACTGGTATGGGTGAATAGCTCTTACAGCACTATGGATTATGAGTGGGATATTTAACTCTCACCTGATGATCAATGCTGTATGGTCTGCTGGATTCCTCACGATCTGACGATGGGTATGGGACTACTGCGTGGTTATTAGACAACGAAAAACTCGACACATCTACAATCAAGTATCTACAATTGGAATTTTTCTCATTAGTATTGTATTTGCGATTATTACGATGTGGCGCTTCCAGTCGATCAATTTTAGTTGCGATAATGTTAATTTTCTCTCTAAGCAGTTTATGAGTCAATTTACTGACTCAAAGCAAATAACTCCTGTTCTCACAACATCAGATAAAATGAGTAAAGTTGCCCAAGCTGTATCTATAAGTGGTAAATCAAATTATCTCCAAACTCTCGATGGATGGCTCGTCACCAGTAGCGGCAATAACTCACGAAGCAATCTTATCAAGACACAAGTCAGAAACTCAGTGATCGTGGTTATGGATCAGAAGAAGCTGTATGATAAGTCTATTTGCGACTATGTTACTACAGCACTCAATGACAATTATCAGAAGCCATCATTCTTTTATTCATGAGTATTATTGCTGACTTTCGTCGGGTTACCAGCTGCGAGGATCGCGTTGATCTTGATTGCCAGTATCTTTAGTCTTATCCTGCGAGGACTACATCGTCTTGGGGTATATCGTTCCCATGCGACGGTGATTGAGCATCAAGTGCTAGAATAGAAGTTTCATTTTGCTTCAAATTATCTTTGAGGATCTTATTGATAGTAACGAAATAATCACGTACCTGCTCTTGTGTACTCATGTCTCTAAAATCTTCTCCCCCTCTTGCATTCACAACTTCTTGATAGAATTCCGGAAACATACTCAATAATATATCTACCTTGTACGCTTCAGATCAAGAATCTTTATTGCTATTGATAACGTATTCTGATTTTGTTACTCCATAGGTTGGATTATCGCTATTTCTTTCATTGATAGTCTTAAGGAAACGATGATTAACCCATAGTACCCACCCTATTCTAAATATCAACCATATTTTCAGTCTATTTCACTAGTTTGAATCTCCAGTTAGGAGAC
>JAYSSF010000069.1:0-14089 GCA_043720715.1 bacterium | reverse complement strand
AATACTAGTCATATAGTACTGTTTCTTAGCTTTTTTGCTAGTGAAAATTGATTATTTTAGTGTTATTTTAGAGGTAGGTTTTGCAGTGTTTCCTTAAGAACCTCATCTATTGATATGCGAACTGAGCTGAAGTATTTAATAACTTCTATCTGAATATCTTATGATGATCTCGTATCGCCCTAGTCTGACCTAGTGGATGAGGTAAGACTACTCTGGTGAAGCTGATTGCCGGGTATCTCCATCCTCAATCATGACAGATTTTGGTAGATTGACAGGCGTTGCCAACACCGCAGAATTGTCATTCTGAATGAAGCGTAGCGGAATGAAGAAACCAGTGATCAGAGGAGTTGTATTCTGGATCCTTCGTTCCTCAGGAAGACGATCACATTAGCCTCCAATCCTACTACCCTCACATCTGATACCTTACACAAGAGCCATCTGTCTTCGATGGGACGGTGTGGGAGAATTTGACGTATGGTCTTTCTTCTACCGATGTCGTCATTGTCCCCTCAGTCGGGGATAAACTTGGGAGCGAGGATACGAGTGACGCGGCACCCGAAGGAAGTGCCTCTGGTACAAACCAATTAGCAGAGCAAGGTAAAGAAAATGCGCCCGAAGGAAGTACTCCTGGGGTAGATCGCCACGTCGTACCTCCTCGCGATGACGAAGACTTGGAAAATAAAATCAACAATATCATCAAACTTGCTCGTTGTGAGTTTATCTATGAGTTCAAAGATGGACTACAAACTGAAATAGGTGAAGAGGGTATTAGACTATCATGATGACAAAGACAAAGACTCGCAATTGCTAAGATTATGCTGAAATGACCTGATATTATCTTACTAGATGAACCAACGAGTGCCTTGGATAGCGAGAATGAGGAGTTAGTCACTCAAGCTCTCAATGAACTATTTCGCGGGAAGACAGTCATCGTGATTGCCCACAGACTCCAGACAGTCAAACACTCAGATCAGATCTTATATATTGATTGATGACAGGTAGTAGAATCATGAACCCATAAAGAACTCCTTGCAATGAAGTGAAAGTATTATAAAATGGTAGAGTTACAGTCTGGATTTTAGGACTTACTATGTCGATGAAACAGCGCCAAAAGTCATATATTTATATCGATGGAGCAAATCTCCATCAGTGATCCAAACCGTGGTGATGAATCGATTATCAGAAGTTTTATCATTGGCTCAAAGACAAGTACAAAGCACAGACGATATATCTATTTGTGTGATATATCATAGGTAATGAGCCCCTATACTCTCAGCTCAGCAAGATATGATATACCCTGATCTTCAAGGAAACACTCGAGATCGAAGGCAAGGTAAAGTGAAATTGTGATGCAGAGCTCGTCGTACAGGCGGTAACTAATTGGTATGAGTGAGACAAAAACAGTGTTGTGTTGGTGACTGGTGATGGAGATTTTGCTTGTTTGGTCGATTTTTTTGTGACTAAGCAGACCAAGATTATTATCCTCGCTCCTCATAGAAATTATTGCTCATTTCTCCTCAAAAAGAGAAACATCCCTATTGTCTTCCTCCAAGAAGTTTCTCAAAAAATAATAAAAAACCCCCAGTAGAGACCAACCAACTACCAGGGCTTTTTCATCTTGTGCATCCAGTATACATAAAACATCCCCAAATTGCAAGCATATTTTAGAAAAATGGACTTATGAACCTTATAAACCTTACGAACCTTATGAACATCAAAGCTGACTTCCCCATCTTCACTACCCATCCAGAACTTGTGTATCTCGATAGTGCGAGTACGACACATAAGCCACATTTTGTCATTCAGAAAACTGATGAATATATCAGCTCGTCATATGCCAATATCGGTCGTGGGAGCTATCCGCTCGCGATGCAGTCCGAAGATATCTATGACGCCAGCAAGGCCGCAGCTGCCAAGCTGATCAATACCACAGCAGATCAGATCATCTATACTCACAGTAGTACCTACGCATATAATATGCTCGCATATAGTCTGGTAGAATCGGGTATCCTGACTTCGTGATCGTCTATTATCCTCTCTACAGTTGAGCATCACGCCAACCTCGTGATTTGGCAGAAGTTGAGTCAGACTCATGAATTTATTATCAAGCTGGTGTGATTGGCTGAGGATGGGGGATTGGATTATGTACAACTTGAAAGCCTATTAGATGATAGTGTGACAGTCGTTTCGCTGACGGGTGCGAGTAATGTGACAGGAATCATTACTGATATTGCTCGTGTCAGACAGATCACTGGATCTGACAGATTCCTCATCATCGACGGTAGTCAGCTGGTGCCCAACCGTTATGTCGATGTGCAAGCATTATGAATCGATGCACTGGTATGGACAGCTCACAAGATGATGTGATATACAGGACTTGGAATATTATATTTATCTAAGCAGTGGATGTCTCGTCTCGTATGTCCTCGAGTGGGCGGTGCGGTGATTGATGCCGTGACTCGTGATGGCTATACGCTCCAGTCCTGATCAGTAGCTCGAGAACCTGGTACTCCCAATCTCATTGCTGCAGCATCGTATTTATATGCATTACAATACTTCGACTCGATCTGATGATATGAATGGTGGCAAACATATGAACAAGAGCTTATTAATTATGTGTTGGGGAAGTTTGCACAACAGGATAAGCTTATATTAGTCAACAATCAATTAGAAGATAGGCTTTGAGTATTTTCATTTTATCTATCTGATGGGTCGAGTATTCTCCAGCTCGGAGAGAGGCTATGACAACAGTGAATCTGTATCCGTACATGAGGTCACTGCGCTCATCCATTGGTAGAGGAAATATGACATGGTCAGCTTGGGCGTTTGTCACTATATGTCTATAGTACAAGAGAAGATATTGATAAGTTTTTTGAATCCGTCTTGCAATTGTGTCAGACATCACTATAAACCACCTTAGTCTACCGAAGACAATAGGTGGTCGTAAGATCATAAATCCTATCGAGGTAACAGTATATGACAGCATTTTGCTTATTATCTGTTATTGTGTCGTTGTCTGGTAGAGCAACGATTTTTTTATTAATTTACCGTGATCGAGTACATGGCAATCTCCAAGCAAAAGAAAGTCCAACTCCACGACGCTTACATCGACCAACTCAAAGCCGCCGGTAATGTCGCAATCTTCTCACAATCAGGTCTCAGCGTTAACGACAGTAACGATCTGAGAAAATTGATCAAGAGAGAAGGCTGACTGCTACAAGTGACTAAGAAGAGATTGTTTGTAAGAGCTGTGGCCGAGACTGATTTTGATGCTGTGAAGTTTGAAGATCTCAATGGAGCTATCTGGGTGGTATATACTACTCCTGATAATCTTATCTGACCTATCAAGACAGTATCAACATTTATCAAGGAATCAAAAAAAGAGAAAAAGAAGTTCACTATTGATTTTCAAGGTGGATGGATGGAAAAGAAATGGCTTGACCAAGCAACAATGACTGAAGTCGCAAATCTCCCAAGTAAGGAAGAATTGATTGGCAAGATGTTGTTCTTACTCAAGTACCCAGCTCAATCATTCGCTTCTGTTGTGGATCAAATCGCAAAGAAAGGTGAATAATCATTAACTACAACTTATTTATTTAGTTTATTATTGTATAACAATGGAACTTACAAAAAACGCTGCTAAAGTATTAGAACTCGTAAAAGAGCTCAGTCTTATCGAAATGAATAGCTTGGTAAAAGCTATGGAAGAAGAATTTGGTGTATCAGCTGCTGCTGGTGTAATGGTAGCTGGAGGTGCTGCTGCTGGTGGAGACGCCGCTGCTGGTGGAGATAGCGACTCTGTATCTGTAGAACTCTCTGACGCTGGTCAACAGAAGATTGCAGTAATCAAGGTAGTTAAGGAAATCCTCAATGTAGACCTCAAGGCTGCGAAGGATCTCGTTGAGAAGGCTCCAACAATGGTTAAGGAAGGAATCAAAGCTGAGGAAGCTGAAGCAATCAAAGCGAAGCTTGAAGAAGCTGGAGCAAAAGTTAACTTAAGGTAGTTGATAACGAAGAGCGAATAGATAAGAGTCCTAAAATTCTTGCTTATTAGTTATTAGTTATTAGTTATTCATTATTTTTTTATCTTATAACGAGATTGTTTACCTATGAGTACAGTCGCTAATCAAGACCTAATCCAGAAATTGATTGATAATAATGTTCATATTGGATCACTGAAGAAATTTTCTCATCCTAAGACGAGACCATATCAGCTCGGTATTCAAAACGGTATTACTATCATCAACCCTGAGATTATTGCTGAGCAACTTGAAAATGCAAAGCAGAGAGTCCAACTCGCTCTTTCAGAGAGCAAAGAAATCTTGATCGTTTGTGAAAAATCTGTTTTTGCAGACCAAATCAAGTCACTTGCAGAAAAATTCAATTGTAGTTATTTCAACTACAATGTCCCAAGTGGTGTGTTGACAAATTTTGATACTCTGATGAACAGAATCAAAACCATGAACACACTCAAAAAATTCATCGAAAGCGAAGAATTTGAAAAGATCACCAAAAAAGAGCAACTTACCAAAAAAAGAGAACTCAAAAAGGTACAACGCATCTATGAAGGTGTACAAAACCTCAAAAAGATCCCTGACTTGGTGCTTGTGATTGATGGTAAATCAATGTTCAAACTGATTCGCGAAGTAGATAAAATGAAGAAGGAAAGTATTGTGCTCTCATCGACAGACTTCAACCAGTTTTGGTCAGAAGATGATCTTGTAATTGCCAACGTAAATAACTATTATAGTCTATTGTTCGTATGTAACTACATCTTTGGAATTACACAATAATTATTTTTTCACTATCTGAGATGCTCGATATTAGTCAAATTGCAGATCAGCGCTATATTCCAACTTCAGTAGAGATCAAAAGAGTATTACTTATGTATCTCCTTGTGGGTATCATGATTCAGCTCGCCAAATCTCAACTCACGGTCTATGAATATCAGCACCTCAAACAGTCACTTGGATGGTCGATAATGATTATTCTTGCTGCGATTATCACTTCTCCGTTATGGTTTATCCCATATGGTTCGATGGTGATTGCAGTAGTCTGACTTGGATGAGTATGATATGTATCTCGATTGGTGTATCGTGCATTTCAATGACATTACACCCAAGAGTGACTACTTGTCAGTGTTGGTACACGGATACTCAATATCTTTGACCATGAAGTCACAGTCACAAACACATAAACTTTACTTGCTTATATACGATATCTCATGTCAGTAGATGTACAGCTCGTCAAACAACTTAGAGATGCTACTTATGCATCACTCAAAGATTGCAAAACAGCATTAGAAGAAAATAACAATGATCTTGAAGCTGCAACACAGTGGCTCGTCCAGAAAGGAGCATCAAACGCTGCCAAGAAAGCAGATAGAGAACTCAATGATGGTCAGGTTAAGGTTATTATCAATAATGGTCGTTTGACTGTATTCAAGGTTGGTTGTGAGACTGATTTTGTTGCGAAGAACGAAATGTTTGCAGAAATGCTTGATCAAGTAACAACTATCCTTACTTCAGCTACTGGAGAAATTACATCAATGGATCAATGTGATCCCGCAGTTCTTGCTCAAGCTCAAGAAGCAATGGCTCAGTATATGGCTAAACTTGGTGAGAATATCCAAATCACTGATATCTTTGCTACTGATTTGGGCGATGTACAAGCTGCTGCATATCTTCATAATGGTGGTAAAATTGCTGCTGTAGTGATGTATCGTAATGGTACTGACACAGCTGATCAAACAGCAAAACAAGTAGCAATGCAGATTGCTGCAATGAATCCTCAATATATGACAATGGGCGAAATACCAGTATCAGAAGTTGAAGCGAAACAAGCAGAATTTGAAGCAGAGCTCAAAGCAGCTGGTAAGCCAGAATCGATGATTGCTCAGATTGCAGAAGGTAAGATCAATAAATATTTTGCTGATCTTGTGTTGATGAATCAATGATATATTGGAGATGAGGGTACAACTATCGCTCACTTGATTGATGGTGTGTTTGAATTTGCCGGAGCTCGTAGATTTGCAGTCTAATAAATGATTTTTTAATTATTATTCACATAGTATATGAAATTGTATGAATTAGTGGCCATTATTGATCCACAACTTTCACAAGAAGATCAACAGTCTATTGTTGCTCAGATTGAAGCATCTCTTCCAGAGGGATCATCAATCGAACAAAGAGATGAGATTGGTCTACAAAAAGTATATCAATTTGCTGCTACTAAGGCAGGAGTTGCATATTTTGTGTCATGGTATATCAACATGAACTCATCTGATATCATCGCTCTCAAAAGAAAGATGACACTACTCAAGTGAGTACTCAGACATGTAATATATACTGTTGATAAACATAACCCAATGGTTAAGTTTGCAGAAATCAATGCTCATTATCTTAAGAGACTTGAAGAAATCGACAAAAAAGGCAAGAAAGTAAAACTTGCAGTATAATTATAGTCAAACACTTACATAATTCGGAAGTTTTACTTGAATACTAAGTTAACTCACAAGTCAAAAAAAGCTAGACAATCACTGGTGTTTGACTACGTAGTAAATCTACTTTGAATAATAGAAAACAACGGTTTATTTAGTAGATTTGCTATAGTACTACCATACTAGTCAGACCATTTTAATTATTATACTTTTCCGTGTCATGGCGACGAAGAAAATCCCTCAAATGATTGTTCCGATTGAAGATATCAACTGGAAATCAATTACACTGCTCCAGCATTATATTACAAGATTTGGTAATATTAAGCCAAGAAAATATACTGGTAATAATGTATGATTCCAGAAAGCAACAAGACAAGCTATCATCAGAGCAAGAGAACTAGGACTCATCCCATATATTAGATAGACTTTCTACTGGTATATTATTTTAGCATTGTAATTGCATTCTTATGGCAAGTAAATTAAGAAGACTCAGAACCATCAAATGGTCAAAAAGACTAAAAGTTCACTGATTTAGAGCAAGAATGGCTACTACTCCTGGTAGAGCAGTTTTGGCAAAAAGAAGACTTAAGGGAAGACATGAGCTTTGTGTTCGTCATACAAAATAATTTTTTGTAGGATTTGTTTTTCTTTGCTTTCTTTTCATCTGTATATATGGTAGCTCTACATCATACCATTCGTATCATACATTCAATAACACAACTATTTTCATAGTATTGTGCTATTGTTTTTTCCGTTTAAAAATTTTATCATATCATAGTGCTTTCGATGTCCAACACTACTGTATTGCTTCCTCGTAGAATTACTGTCAGACCATTGAGACAGTTTGCCCCTCTTCACGATCTTTTGGATGTGCAGAAAGAATGATTTCAACAATTTGAACAAGTATATCTCAATAAATTATTCGAGGATATTTGTCCGATCGAAGATATCGCTGGTGAAAGATTGATGTTGACCGTCAAGGATGTTGTCATTGATCAAAATCATGGCTCACAAGAACCACTCAGTGATGCAGAACTTGATCGTATTATTGAGGAATGTAAAAAGAAAGAGCTGACCTATGGCGGTGTGGTTAGTGCCCAGGTTGAGTTGGTCGATAGAGTGAGTGGTGAAGCATTGTTTAACTCTCGTGCTAATATCGGTACGATGCCACTGATGACCAAGGATGGTAGCTATATTATCTCAGGAGTTGAAAACATCGTTATCAGTCAGATCATCAGATCATATGGTATCTTCTTTGCTGCTGATAAGAAATTTGGTCTCAACTCATTTAAATTTATCCCAGAATCTGGTCCATGGATCGAAGTATCTGTAGAGAAATCTGGTGCAATCACTGCTCGTATCAACAAGACCAGAAAATTCCCAATCACGATGCTCCTCAGAGTATTCGAACTTGAGACCGATGAGGTGATTAGCTCATTGTTTGCTGATGCGTTTGACGAGGAAGACTTTAACTACATCGAATATACTCTCAAAAAAGATACAACCACCACTGCTGGTGAAGCGGCTCTGTATATTTACAACAAACTCAGACCCGGTGAATTGATCGATGTTGATAATGCGATCTCCTATATCAAGAGTTTGTTTGGTGGAGAGAGAGTAAACCTATGAGGTATCGCAAGACGCAAGATCAATGTTAAACTTGGTACGAGTATCAAAAAAGATATCAACCATATCGATCTTGAAGACATCATTTTTGCCCTCAAATATCTATGTAATCTTTCCAATCATAAAAAAGGATTCTTCGTCGATGATGCAGATCACTTGGCTAACAAGAGAATCAGGACTGCAGGAGAGTTGCTCTACTCTCACTTGATGCCTACCATGCGTAAGTTTCAGAAATCTACCAGAGGTAAATTATCAGTAATCTGACTTGAGCAAAAGGTAGTCTTCCGTGAGGATGTAGCTGCTGCTGATGATCTGGATGTAGATCTCCTTGATGACGAAGAAGTAGCTATCGAAGAAGAAATGACAACAGAAGAGATCGTACAGTCAGAAAAGAAAGCAAAAGATCTCGATGAAAAATATGAATCAGTGATTGGCTCGATCATAGTATGAGATGTTATTTTCGAAGATAAAGTAATCATCAAAGATCATACCAAACTTACAGCAGCACATATCAAACTGATTAAGAAACATAACATCGATAGTATCGTTATCAGACCTACTGTCAGACTTGTTGATATTGTAAACTTCAAAATGATCGATAATGGTGTGAGAAGCTTCTTCTCTACTTCACAGATGTCATCATTTGCAGATCAGACCAATGTACTTGCAGAGCTCGAAAACAAGCGTAAGATGACAGCTCTGTGACCTGGAGGACTAAAAAAGGAAACAGCAAAATTCGATGTTCGTGATGTCCATATCTCTCATTACGGCCGTATCTGTCCAATTGAAACTCCAGAGTGACCATCCATTGGTTTGGTGATCAATCTTGCACTATATAGTAGAATCAATGAAGATGGATTTGTCGAGACTCCAGCTGCTAAGGTATACAATATGGTACATATCGTAGAGAAGCAATTACTCAACAAATATCTCGAAGAAGACGTGATCGATACTAAAGGTAAAGTAATTGCTGGTGAAGATGCATTTGTTGATGAGAAACTTGCTGCGACGATCATCAAAACCATCAATGCGGAGACTAAATTTATCAAAGTCAGACCTTTTGTTTCTACAGAAATAGAATATATCTCTCCGGAACAAGATCATAAATACACCATTGTTGATGGGTCAATTCCGCTCGATGAACACATGAACTTTATGCTCAAGAGAGTCCCTGCGAGACAGTATATGGAGGTAGGATATTTCCATATGTCCAATATTACTCATATTGATGTCAATCCGTCACAGGTATTCTCTCCTTCGACAGCGTTAATCCCGTTTGTCGATCATGACGATAGTGCTCGTGCCAACATGGGTACCAACCAACAGAGACAGGCAGTCCCATTGCTCAGACCAGAAGCTCCACTTGTAGGAACATGATTGGAGTCTGACATTGTGGATATGACAGCTCAGGTGATCAGAGCGTCTAGCGATGGTGAAGTCATCTATGTCGGTGGTAAAAGACCTACCAAGACAGCAGAAGGTACCAGTTACGAAGGTATGAATTATGTAATCAAGGTCAAATACGGCAAAGAAATTAAAGAATATAATCTTCCAAACTTCGGTAAATCAAACCAAAAGACTATCATCCACTTGAGACCCAAAGTTTCTCTTGGACAGCTTGTCAAAAAAGGCGATATTCTCGCAGAAGGAGCAAGTATCGTGGACGGCGAACTATCACTTGGTAAGAACTTGAGAGTAGCATTTATGGCGTGGAAGTGATATAACTATGAGGATGCGATGGTAATCTCCAAGAGATTAGTCAAAGATGATGAATTGACATCAGTACATATCGAGCAATATGAGATCGAAGTAGCAGATACCAAGCTCGGAGCAGAAGAAACAACCAATGATATCCCATGAGTATCTCTTGCAAAGTTGAAAGATTTGGATGAAAACGGTATCGTACGTATCGGTTCTGTAGTGAAGGGTGGCGACATCTTGGTAGGTAAGATCACACCAAAGTCAGAAGGAGAACTATCAGCAGAAGAGAAGCTTATCCAAGCTGTCTTTGGAGACAAATCTAAGAATGTAAAAGATACCTCGCTATATCTTCCGTCAGGAAGCGAAGGTAAGGTAATCGATATCGTGATGCTGGACTCCAAGACAGGTGATCGTCTGATGCCTGGTGTGAAGAACAAGATCAAGGTGTATGTAGCGATGACTCGTAAGATCGAGGTAGGAGATAAACTTGCCGGTAGACATGGTAACAAGGGTATTATCTCTGTGATTTTCCCAGAAGAAGATATGCCATTTACCTCTGATGGTGAGCCGATCGATATCGTCCTCAATCCATTGGGAGTTATCTCTCGTATGAATATTGGTCAGTCGTTTGAGAACCAGCTTGGTCTTGTGGCGAAGTCATTGGGTACATCGTTTGCAGTACCATTGTTCTCTGGGTTTGCTGCTGATGATATCGAGCGTTATTTGTTATGAGCTCTATCAGACTATGATGTAGATCAGCTCAAACAAGCAGGTCTTACTCAAGCTCAGATCGACTATATCATTACCAAGCTCAAAGATGCCAAACTACCTAAGGACGGTAAGATGGATATGTATGACGGTCGTACTGGTGAAAAATTCCCACAGAAGGTGACTGTATGATACATGTATCTACTCAAGCTCATCCATATGGTAGAAGACAAGATGCATGCCCGTGGTGTTGGTCCATACTCACTGATTACTCAGCAGCCATTGTGAGGTAAAGCTCGTAGTGGTGGACAGAAGTTCGGAGAGATGGAAGTATGGGCACTGGAAGCATACGGAGCAGTACACACTCTCCAAGAGATGCTCACCATCAAGTCAGATGATCTCCAAGGTCGTAATAAGTCATACGAAGCAATCATCAAATGACAGAAAGTCAGAATATCAGGTACTCCAGAATCATATAATCTATTGGTCAATCTACTCAAGGGTCTGAGCCAAAGTATCAAACAGCTTAGTGCTGAAGAGATCGAAGCTATTGATCGTACAAGAGCAAGCAAGATTATGGGATTATGACTCAGAGGTCTGACTGCTGCCAATATTGATGCGTATGATGAGTTGGGTATGTCTAGTGGTGAGAGTCTTGATGTGGTGGATAGTGAATCAGATCGCAAAGATCTCATGAAGAACATCGTCGAAGATCTCACAGAATATGGTCAGATTGAAGATTAAGACCTCACCCCAACCCTCTCCTGAAAGGAGAGGGAGTGAGAAAAAAACACTGTCCGAAAGGATGGTGTTTTTATATTCTAAAACAAACTCTCGTCATTATAATTCTCTTTCTTCTCGAACGGGGTAGTGGCTTGTTTATACTGATAGTTGACTCGCTTGCGACGATCATGATAGAACTTGAGCATCGTGTCAGAGATGATGATGCCTCGTCAGCGGTCACCAAGTTTACGAGTCTTGTAAGTGAGAATCGGCAACCAAAGTGCCTTGATCAACGCGATATGGATGTAAGCCATCCACGGGAGTCAGGCGATCGATTTCTCCATAATACGTTTAAATCAAGTTTCTCCTGTGATAAGATCTATCTCCAGTGATATATTCTGACTGAGTTGGATGTTGGGCAAGAAATGAGTGATCCAGTGGTTGCTCGTGTAGATCTCATTCATATATGACGTATTGGCAGAGTACAGTGGTACAAGATGAGCAATCCAATAGCACAGGTAGATATCATATGGCTGGAGTGCGGTACGGTAGAGGTTGCAGTGCTCGCGGTCAATATAATAGCTAAGACAGAATTTCATCTTCTTATTGCAGCCAAATCTCTTGAGTCAGATCATGCTAAACATCAGTCGAGATCGAGCTCTTGCGAGCCACAGCATACCAGGTTTGGTGATAATAAGAATATCGATATCGCTGTCTGCGTGTAGAGCATTGAACGTGATACTATTACACAGGTAGATCTGCTCGACAAACGGGATAGAGCGATACAGTCGCGCATATGATTGGGTATGATCCAGATATGCTGACATAATCTCAGATGGATCTTGTTCTCGTGATCGTATCTCGATGTCAGTGATTACTTTGCTATCATCTTCTTCCAACCACGAAAACTGTGTCGCTGGTGACGGCACAGGATAGTTCATAATATTGTAGAAAGTGTGAGACATGATTGAGGAAAAGTATTGAGAACAAGAACAAGTAAGAATAAGATACTGAATTGTATAATAATCTCAAGACTGAAAAATTTATCTCCTCCTTTTTTTATTTTTTCACCCTTTATCTTCTATGGTATTTTTAGGCATCCCATTGAGTACTTTCAAGAGGTGCCCTGCATGATGCCCAATATTTTCATTAGATTGTAGTAATAGACCATATTCTTTTGGCGCATATTCATATATTGATCATATGCGTTGGGATTTGTCTTCATAAATCCTCCTTGATCAATAGTATTCTGTCACTCATCACTCTTCGCATCTAATAAAATGTGCTTTATCGACATCTCTACCTGAGTTGGAGATATAAGTTATAACCAATTCTTCACTAGAAGAGGAAGAATCAGCCATATAAAGAATTTGAAATTGATTATTCGCTCTATAGATGGTCACGAGACACTTATTTCATTTTTGGGAATATGATTCTTTGCAATACTGCTTTTGTAGCGCTATCAAGTACTGTATTAAATTACTGACACTAACTGTATCTTCAATTTGTGCAAATCACAGCGACACTAATTGTTGAGAGACACTAATTCAGTTTTTATTAATGATCAAAGAATCAGTAGGTAGAGTTTCTTGAGCATGGGCGACTCAAGCTGTCAATAGTAATCATGTGACAATGCCTTTTATATTCATAGCATTACTATATAGATAGCGATCTTTTATGCAAGAGTCAATTCTTGCGATTTTATTTTATAAATTCAATTACTTGATCTGCACTATATCTTACTTTAGCATAACCGGCCATCGCATCATCGGCAGATCTGTATCCTACTGGTACAATCACGACACTGTGGTATCCACTACCTTCCAGTCACAATAGTTTATCATATGCTTGATGATCAAATCATTCCATCGGGCATGCATCGATTCATAATTGTGCTGCAGCCATGAGGAGGAATCACTGAGCGATATAGACTTGTTTTTCATTTCGGTTGCATTTCCATTCTTCTGATTTACTACCAGCGTATCACATCATCATATCTTTATATCATTGTAATTGGCTAACTTCTACTCATCTTGTTTGAGCAATTTCTTCAATATAATGTGTTATATCTTCTTCATTAAGCGTACTTTTTGCACATAGTACAATAATTGTGGTTGCTGTTGTGATCTGAGGCTGAGAATGATTTGTCTGCTGCAATTGTCTAATAGCTTCAGGATTAGTAACCACAAGAAATCTCCATGGTTGTAGACCAAATGAACTTGGAGCAAGTCTAAGTGATTCAGTAAGTTGGAATAGTTGATCGTCTGACAATTTTTGAGTTGGGTCAAACTGTTTAGTAGCATAGCGCCAGTTGAGGGTTTCGATAAGGTTCATGATTAGATAAGAATAAGGATAATAAAGAACAATAAGAATCAGTAGAAAATTTTTATTAAAACATTAGACTAGTAATGATATACGAAATTAGTATAAAAAATCAACTAATATTTTTCTTATTGTTCCGATGACCAAAATTCCTTATCATGAATGACCAAATTGTCCCGTCTATGATGTGTTTAATCTACTGAGTAAGCGTGGCGTGATGCTGATCCTCAAATCCATGGGCGAGTGATACCATCAGTTTTGTCAGATCAAATCATCATGCTATAATCTTAACAATAAATCTCTCACCGATAAGCTTCAGGAGTTGATCGAATTTGGTCTTGTAGAAAAAAGAAAAACTGCACAAAGCAGTTATGAGTCCTATCACCTGACAACTCGTGGACAGAGTTTAGCGAAGATTGTGGGAGAGGTAGTTGAGTGGAGTAGATAAATGTATTAAAATCTTTTTTAAAATTAGATGACTCTCTTCCCGATCTTAGTCTGAGGGGCGTCAGCCCCTCGTGCTTGGGTGGACAAATCTTGCTGCTAATTTTTTCTTGTAATTTGATTTGT
>JAYSSF010000068.1:0-5254 GCA_043720715.1 bacterium | reverse complement strand
ATAACATTTAGTCATTGTGCTAAATTAGTTCTAAATAACAGCTCTATTATGCTGTTTTCTAGGTTATTTAGCCACACTAAATTTTCTATTTAGCCATTTTCATCTACTTTTGCTACTGGATTGCTTCGTGCCTCGCAATGACGGTAGGAATCCCATTGTCTGTAAACCGTTGTTGATTGTTAGATTCAATGAGCGACAAAATTGGCTTGAGAGTTCATGGCTTGAGTGAACTAGTGGTGAAATGAGCTGGCAGCTCTGACCATGTATGTGATAGATGTGACATCAGTTCTTTGATGTTGGCAGATGCTTGCTTCTGGCTGACTTGGTCACACTTGGTAAAGATGATGGTAAATGGTAATTCCCGCTCGCCCAACTGATCGACAAACTCTACATCCACTCACTGAGGAGGAATCCTCGAGTCAATGAGCACAAAGACGTGAGCTAGATTTGGTCTTTTGGTCATGTAGTCTGATGTCATCTTGCCCCATGTATCACGCTTCGTCTTAGCGACCTTGGCATAGCCATATCCTGGGAGATCAACAAGATATCGTGATGATTTTGTCCCTTCACCATCAGTACTGGTAATATCAAAGTGAGTGATGACTTGAGTTTTACCTGGCTGGCTACTGGTTTGAGCGAGTTGCTTTCTATTGCATAGGGCATTGATGAGGCTTGATTTGCCTACATTGCTCCTTCCGATAAATGCATACTCAGGTCTATCGGCCGGTGGACAGATAGTATGTGTTGAGCTTCATTTGATGTAGATGGAGTTGATGATGTTCATGTGATGACTTTTTAAGTAGGTAGCTTATGATTTTTAGTATACCAATTGCATTGCGATTTCAAAGGACAAGTATCACAGTGTGGTTTGATTGCCTTGCAGTGATATCTTCATCGTAAGATGATGCTGTGATGTGCGATAGACTTGTACTCGTCGGGGATGAGTTTCTCAAGTTGCTCTGATGTTTTTTCTGGGCTTAGCGGTCTTCCCCCCTCTTCGGGGATTCGCTGTTGCTTCACCCACGCTAGACGATTGGCCACACGATGAACATGAGTGTCTGCTGCAATTCGATTCTGTCAGAATAAGACATGTAACACTACCTTAGCCGTCTTGACTCATACTCATGGTAATGTGATCAGCTGACTGATCTCTTGTGGGATCTGGTATCAGAGTTCATCATCGGTAGATCGTTGGTTACATAGGATCTGTGAGGTTTCGTAGATGTGTTTGGCTTTGGCGTTGTGATAGTTGACTGATCTGATCATATCATGGAGTCTATCGTGTCATAGTGCGACTACATCTTGCGGGCAGGTGACAAAATTTCGTAATGTCTGAGTGACTACATTGACCTGCTTGTCTGTCGTCTGAGCTGACATCATGACGGCGATGAGGAGCTGAAATGGTGTATAATAGACTAGCTCTGTCTCATTACCAGGAAACATCTCATGCATCCTGAGAAGCTGAGAGATGATGGTTTCTTGTTTCTTGGTTAGTTTTTTAGTCATTAATCATATCTTGAATCAATATTATGTTTAAGGCTGGATGGAATTGGATTGGAAATTTGGTCAATAACTAGCGTGATCTCAACGTCTGGAACAAGAGTCTGAATATATTCATAAATTTTACTATAGTCGTTTTCTGATAAAACACAAAACCTCACACACTGTCTGTCTTCTATATCACGAGCGTTTTCAATGAGTAGATTAATTCAGTTGTCATTTGCTCGTTTTCTGACTGTACCACGAAGCTTGACCCCATGAATTGGAGTTTGATTTGAGTACACTTCATACATATTTCGTTTTAATAGCGTCATGAGTGGGTTGTGAAGCGGGTAAAACTAATATCATACTACTTCATCTTTCTACCTCTCCTGATGTATCTCTTATAGTGAAATGAATCCATCCTCAACATCCAGTCGAGACCTCACCCGCTTGGCTGGCGTAAAATACGATATCAGTCAGGATCTTCGCGTCATGTTGTGGCATCACATACCCACTTGCTACATCTGAGAAATCGCTCATAGGTATTGCCTTTGGGGTTGGTTTGGGTGCTGGTAAGTTTTTCGCCTGACTCCTTCATGGTATGACCTATTCCTGCGGATGTCATGAGTTTGCGTTGGCGCTCTTGTTGTGCTTTTGCTTTCGCGATTCATTGTTTATTGGTACGAGCCATGGTTGAAGTTATAATGCTGTAAATTCTTGTAACTTTTGTGCTATACTTGTAAGAAATATATCCGGATTTTGTTCTAGTTCTTGTTCTAATTCTTGTTTACTAAATCGTTTTAATGCTTCCACTTCTTCGTCTTGTTTTTGTAGTAGTGATTTATCTCAGTCATATATTCACACAAATCGTTGTCCAAAGTATTGAGTTTTCCCTCATGATCATCTGCGATACTCTATGAGTTGTGGCTGTAGTTTATCGAGTGTTATCTTGATTCCTATTTCTTCTTTGATTTCTTTGATGATGTTAGATTCGTATGTTTCTCATTCTTCTGGTGTTCGGGCTACAGCAGGTCATCGTTTTCATGGGTTATTTTTCTTGTTTCGAGATCTTTGTGCCAGTAAAATATTCCCAGATGAGTCAGTAATTCGGGCAGTGCTAACTCTATAGATATCGTCAGGAGTTAACTCTGATCTATCTTTGTATCAGATTATTTGATTGTTGTTGTCAACGATGATTATCTTTTGTTCCATGTTGTATTATTACACACCTATCCACTCAATTCAAGAGCAAAGCATTGTATCTGTCTGTAAAATCATTATCAATTGAGTATCTGGATTGCGCCCCAAGGCCACTTCCTGTGGGCACCACGTCTTTCCATTGTAATGACGAAGTCTCGGGAACTATTTTAGTCCTCAACCAACTCTCAAGTATGATTGAAAATCTTGCCAATACTCTCATCGACTTAGTCTGACAATTTGGATATTTCTGACTATTTGTCGCATGTTTCTTTGAGAATTTGTTCCCACCGATTCCTAGTGAGTTGATTATGCCGTTCGGTGGTATCTTGGCATCTAAGGGGCAGATGACCATCGTCGGAGCTATCATTGCGACGAGTTTGGGATCTACGATTGGTAGCCTACCATATTATTGGTTATGATTGTATTTTCATAAGGACAGAGTACTCAAGCTTACTGATAAATATGGTAAATATTTTTTTACCACTCGTGAGGATATGGAGGAAGTCTACAAGACATTCGTCAAATATGGCTATGGGATTGTATTCTTTGCTCGTTTTATCCCGCTGGGTAGAGGATTTATCTCGTTGCCTGCAGGTAGTGCCAAGATGCCGTTCTGGAAATTTCTTGCTTATAGCTACGCTGGTACAGCGATCTGGTCTACTGTGTTGGTGATGGTATGATATATGTTTGGTGAGAATCAGCAAGCAATTACAACTTTACTAAAAAGCTATGAACATGTGATTATACCTATTGCAGCATTAGTAGTAGTGTGGTTTGTGGTGAGATTTTATCTCAATAAGAAGAAAAAATAATTTAATAATTTGTACATTATATCTTATGAATTCTACAAAAGTCTGACTTATTATTCTCGATGGACGAGGACTAGCAGAAGACACCAGTAGATCTGCAATTGCTCAGGCTCAGACGCCTAATTTTGATCACCTGTGGAACACCTACCCACATACTACACTGGTGACATATGGTGAACAAGTAGGCTTGCCTGAATGACAGATGGGTAATAGCGAGGTCTGACATATGAATATTGGTGCGTGACGTGTGGTGTATCAGGATTTGGTCAAGATTGGTAAGGCGATGCGTGAGTGAGACTTCCAGCATAATGAAATCTTGGTAGCAGTTATCAACAAGGCTAAGTCAGAAGGAAACCCTATTCATTTGGTTGGGCTGGTTAGCGATGGAGGAGTACATAGTCATATTGATCATTTGGAATATTTAATCGATGTATGTCATAGGGCTGGAGTACAGACAATTGTACATGCAATTACCGATGGACGTGACGTAGGACCTCAGACAGGATTGGGATATATTACTAGGATAGATGAATTTTGCCAGTCACATAGTAGTCACATTCAGTCGGTGATTGGCCGTTATTATGCGATGGATAGAGATAATCGCTGGGAGAGAGTTGCTAAGGCATATAACTTATTTGTCAAAGGACAAGGACAAGGATATGGTAATCCAATTAAGTGATTACAGGCGAGCTATGATGCGGGTGTCTATGATGAGTTTGTAGAGCCGATTACAATTTTAGTCGCTCCTTGACAAGGGAGCTGTCTGAAGGACTGAGGGTTTATTGCTGATGGGTCGATTGTTATTGTGACTAACTTCCGTACTGATCGTGGTCGTGAACTCGTCGCAGCACTCAATCAATCAGATCATGATGAACAGAATATGAAAGCGCTTGATCTGACGATGATCACGATGACGAACTATGATGATAGCTTCCATGATGTGCAAGTGCTTGCTCCAAGACAAAATCTCAACATGACATTGGGTGAAATACTCTCACTTGCCGGTAAGACACAGCTCAGAATTGCTGAGACAGAAAAATACCCCCATGTCACATTCTTCTTTTCATGAGGTCAGGAGACTGAGTTTGCCGGTGAGCACAGGATCGTGATCCCATCGCCAAAGGTAGCCACTTATGATCTCCAACCCGAAATGTCTGCACCAGCCGTGACTCAGTCAGCTATCGATTATATTATCAGTCATCAACCAGATTTTATCGCTCTCAACTGGGCGAATACGGATATGGTCTGACATACCTGAATGATGTCCGCTGCTGTCAAAGCTGCTGAGGCAGTGGACGCAGGTCTCGGCCAGCTAATGAATGCAACATTACCACTATGATATACATGGATCGTAATAGCTGATCATGGTAATGCGGATATCATCATGAATCTAGATGGTTCACCTCATACGGCTCATACGCTCAATCCTGTACCATGTATCATCGTCAGTTCTCCCCCGATAGGGGGAGGTGGCGAAGCCGGAGGGGTTTGGGAGGACTTCAAGTTGTCAGAAGGTAAGCTTGCTGACGTTGCACCAACCATCCTCAAGCTCATGTGAGTAGACCAACCATCTGTAATGGATGGAGTAAGTTTGGTATAATAGTACTTGATATTTGCATTTAATTATGTAGATTAGTAGTGACTTTTTAGTTACTATTTTTTTAGTATATAGGAAATTGAAACTTTTCAAATCACTCAGTTCTGGGTGATTTTTTTTCGTGAAACGAAAAAAGTAATCAACAAGGATCTGGTTTGTAGGTTAT
>JAYSSF010000067.1:0-14367 GCA_043720715.1 bacterium | reverse complement strand
TCAGGAATTGTTTTCTGAATCGCATGAAGGATGTCTTTTCGAGGAATAATCTTATTCATAGTTTCAAGATAATCTACAGTTTTAAGAGTACGAGAGGTGATCACTCCTGAGTTCCAATTGTTTGTAAAAGACATATCAAAAAAGCTAAGAAATACTAGTCATATAGTACTATTTCTTAGCTTTTTTGCTAGTGAAAATTGATTATTTTAGTGTTATTTTAGAGGTAGGTTTTGCAGTGTTTCCTAAAGGTAATATTCCCACAAACAAATCACTAATTATAAAGAGCGGGGATCTACTATTACTAAAGACAGTACTAGAAGAAATGCCCCATATCAATAAATATATCATCTTCATCAAGAATCTTGAAAGATACGATCAACACATACTTGAAATAACCAAAGGCATAAATAATATAGTTTTTTCATGAGATTACGATCAATGTATCTCGAAACAGGAGCTTAAAAATGAAGATCGAAATTCAATCATCACCTTTACTCAACCAAGCTCAGAAGATTATAGCGACGTACCAATTCTTCAACAATATGAAAGCTATCTCATCAGTAAACAAAAACAATGAATTCTAAGAATACAATAAAATCTTGATCTACGATATATTTCCTATTACACCAAAAATAGTTATACACTATCAATTATGAACTATCAGTTACCATCATATCCCTCCAACCGTCTCGAAGCACTCCTCCATCTGGATATGCTCGCCTGTGCAATGATCCAACAGCAACCATCATCATACCAAGAATACAAGATTAAATGAGGCATCATCCCATTATGATCCATCATGCATGTGGGCAGTATGGTCATGACCATCCTCCAGATGATGAGCGTTGCCCCGTCGCATCACTATACGCTCGTCTATGATCCAGCCATGATGACCACTGATACATCCATGTCCCTCGACACCAAGAGCAAGATCTCTACACGCTTTGGTCATCAGATCAAGATCGAGTCAAGCACTACACAGATCCCCGAGTGGGTAGATGAACTATGTTGTATGATACAGATCTATGATAAGCTCAAATCCATCCAACTCTATACCATCGCAGAGCGAGAGTCCATCGATCATCATCCCATCATCCGAGTAGGAGCCAATCTCCACCAGGGTCTTAGTCTCAATGCATCACTCTCTGAAGATGAAAAAATCCTAACTCAACTCGCGTTGGGTCACCTCGATGACGAATCAATCACCTGATATGGTCTTCTATCCACCATGATCCGCTATTATACATCCCAACCCGGTGATCATAGCGTCAGTCCAGTCAGTTATCACAATACTGCTCTCATTGATGGCCAAAAGAAGTCTACTACTGGTTATTGTGCTGCTATAATCATCTAAGTGTATATAGGAAACACTGCAAAACCTCACGATATTCTCAATAATCAATGTAATCTATCATATCGTGAAAGGTTTGCTGTCATGTGTTTCCTCGGGAAACGCTGTATTGAACCACAAAATCAACTTTCATAACGAATTATGACTTTTGTAATCAAGATCAACTTTGATGGTTATTCAACGTTTCCTATAAGTAGTTAACATAAATAAGGTGGAAATAACGCAGTGATTGATTATAGTTTGAGCAATAATATCTCTATCCTAATCATCTATGTCTCAACTTTTCTCCAAATCTATCATCAAGTCTGCTATCTCATGACTCCAGTGACTGTCACTCGATAGAGAAATCGCACTTGTGAATGAGCTATATAATGATTTCCGCAAAGGAAACATGAAAGATGAAACCAGATATGAGCAAAATTTCAATGAGTTGTTTTTCCATCAATTGCTGGGATATGATCCAAAGACGAACTTACACCCCAAAGCCAGCACACCAGTATGAAGCAAGATTGCGGATGTGGGATTGGGATTTTTTGTGGATGGGCAATATAGCTATGAGTGAGTCAAGGTAGTCGTCGAACTCAAGTGATCCGAAGCACTGCTGGACAAAAAACAAGCAAGTTATGGATGACAAACTCCAGTAGATCAATGATTTGGCTACAAGACATCGTTCAAAGACTGTCCATGGCTGATCGTGAGTAACTTCGCATCTATCAGACTATATAGAGATAACAAGCAAGATTTTGAGTTATGGACCATAGAAGATCTCGTCAAACCTGACAACGACTACTACAATCTCAAATCACTGCTCGTTATCTTGGGTCGTAAATACCTCATCAGTGAATCAGGCAAATCTCCTACGGAAACAAGACTGAGTGAAGTGCGTATCATCCAAGAGCAAATCACCAAGAAGTTCTACCAACAATATAAAACACTCAGATTTGAACTAATCAATGATATCAGGCGTCACAATACAGAAGTCAGCATTGAGGCTGTAGTAGAAAAATCACAGAAGATCATTGATCGTGTGATATTTATCCACTTCTGTGAAGATAAATGACTACTACCTGACAATAAACTCAGAGCCAATATCGGTCAAGCTCGTGAGGCATGATTTACGCCATGGGAGATACTCAAGAGGTTTTTTCATTTTATTGATGTGGGTAGCAAAGATGGAACCATACCAGCATACAACGGATGATTATTCGCTCCTGATGCAGACCTCGATACACTGGAAGTAGGTGATGAAATCTGCTACAAGTTTATCAATCTGGGTGACTATAGCTTTGATGATGAGCTATCAGTCAATATCCTAGGACATATCTTTGAGCAGAGTATCTCTGATATCGAGCAACTCAAGATTGATCTCCTCTGACAAGAGATGGAGACCGACCAGCTCGTAGATGCTTCGTCCAACTCAGCATGACGCAAAGAATCCAAAAGAAAGAAGGACGGAATCTTCTATACGCCAGAGTACATCGTGGACTACATCGTCCAAAACTCTCTCATGACCTATCTCGAGGAGAAGGAACAAGAGTGCTTCCACAAATACCCCAAGGATGAGCTCAAAGCATATCAAGCCTACCAACAAATCCTACAAAACGTCAAAGTGCTCGATCCAGCATGTGGATCTGGAGCATTCCTCGTCAGAGTATTTGACTACCTGTATAGTGAGAATAAGCGCATCTGACAGATTGTGTGATCGCTGTTTGATGATTCATCTATCTATAAGGATATCCTGCGTAACAATATCTACGGAGTCGATCTCAATCCCGAATCAGTAGAAATCACCAAGCTCTCACTGTGGCTCAAATCAGCTCAGAAAGGCAAAAAACTCAACAACCTCGACGATAATATCAAATGTGGTAACTCTCTCATTGATGATCCTGCGGTAGCTGGCGAGAGAGCGTTTGATTGGAATCAAGCATTTCCAACTATTCTCGGTAGTTCCGTCATTGTCCCCTCTGTCGGGGATAAATTTGGGAATGAAGCAAATTGATTTGATGTGATTGTAGGTAATCCTCCATATGTAACAACAAAATATGAAAATATGTGACCTGAGATAAAAGAATATCTTTTAAATAAATATGAAGTTGCATACGATAAACTAGACCTCTATGTTCTATTTATAGAAAAATCTATTCTTCTTTTGAAAGAAGGATGAAAAACATCAATGATAACGCCGTGGAATTTTATGAAGAATTTTTACTCTTTTAAACTAAGGAAGTTTATTTTAGACAACACTCAAATTGATTTCTTTACCAAACCAACGGAAACTGTTTTTCTAGATGTCGTTGTAGAAACGATTGTGTGGTGATTTACTAAAAGATTAGCAAACAATTATCTAATCAACTTTAACGAAATATCTGTAGTTTGAAGCAATAGAATATGAGACATATCCAATCAAGTTTATCTTAAAAATAAAGATAATGTATTTGATTTATCGTGAAGTGATATTGCTAATTTGATATTAGCATCATGTAGAAAAAAGAGTAAACTAATGTGAGAAGTGGCACTAAATTACATATGAATCATGGCAGGGTGACAAAAAGATATGGTTTCGGATGAGCCTATTTTTGATAATAGTAAGAAAGTTTTAGCATGAAAAGAGATTTGAAGATATAGTTTATGATATGAATGAAATTACATTAATTTTGATAGAAGTAAAATCCATTCTAATGATAGGGAGTCAGTATATCTTACAGAAGAAAAAGTTTTATTGAGAAAAACAGGGAATAGTTTTGTTGCAAGTTATGATAATCAGCAATATTATACTCTTCAATCTCTTTATAATATTATAATTTATGATACAAATCAATTTGCTCCAAAATATATTTTGATACTTCTAAATTCAAAATTGTTTACATATTTATACCAAATATTTTTTATAACAAACCCTCAACAATTTCCATACATTAAAAGAAAACATTTAGATGAATTTCCAATCAAAGAAATCTCACTTTCAACTCAACAACCCTTCATCGACAAAGCTGATCTCATGCTCTCGCTCAACCAGCAACTCCATGATCGCAGTGATACAGTCCTACGCTTCCTCACTCACAGATACGCTATCATCAAACCATCTACCAAGCTCCAGAAGCGACGAGAGCTCGACTTCTCCTGACTCCTCAAGGAGCTCAAATCTATTAAGATATCCTTAGCCGATCAAGCCGATCTCATGGATTATTTTGAATCGAAGAAAAAAGAAGTCTTGGAGCTCAAACAACAGATTGACACTACTGATAGACAGATTGATGAGATGGTATTTGAGTTGTATGGATTGACAGAGGAAGAGAGAAGAGTTGTTTTAGATAGTTAGTTACTTTATCATTTAAAATATCATCATGGACGGAAAAACAATCAACTCAATGAAAAGACCAGAATTGCTTGATCTAATCAAAGAGACAATAAATGACATAAACACAATTAGATCATCAAAACAATGAGCGATAGATTCTTTGGGCGTTATTAAATCAAAAGAGATTGAAATAAATGGTAATGAGGATGATTGAATAGATGGTTTAGTGCAAAAAGCCAATCAATGATACGATGAAATTGATGAAAAGATTGAACTTATAAAAATAGCATATAATGAGATTTTAATTGATTGAGATGAAGAATGAGAAGAAAGTCTAAAAACTCAAATTGAAGAATTACTAGCTACAATAAATCAAGATAAAACAAATATAGAATCATTTAGAAAAGAGTTTTTTGGTTATACGGATGAAGAAACTCAGGAAGAGATTGCTTGAGTAAGAAAAGAAATTGAAGATTTTTTTGAAGAGCAACAAAATAAATATGATGAGTTTTATGAAAAAATTGATAAAGAACTAAACGCATGAGTAACATCAGTAAAACTTGCCAAAACATTTAGCGATAAGGTTGTGGAATACAAAGAAGAAAGTAAAAAACTATCTAATTATTTTATATGAATTTTATTATGAGCTATATCATACTATGCTATTGGCACATTTCTTTCGGATGAGCCTAATGACATAAATAAAATATTAATCTATCTACTTCATAATTTACCTCTTATAGCATCAATATCATGGTTAGCTATATTTATATCAAACAGAAGAGCTGAGGCTAAAAAATTAGAAGAATCCTATGTGCATAAAGAAATTATGGCGAGAAGCTTCATGGGCTATAAAGAATCAGTAAAAGAATTAAACACTGAAGATAATCAACTCTTAGGAAAACATATGGATAATTTACTAACTGCGATCGGTAAAGATTCTAGTGAATTTTTGATTGAGAAGTGAGAAAGTCATCCTCTCATTGATTTTATGAAAGATCTTATTGGTAATACTAAAATACCAACATCAATAAATGATATGCTTTCCGATACTGGTATAAAAATAGAAATAGGAAAAAAATAAAATATTTTAAACTTAAAATCTAAATCTCATGGAAACCACAATCATCCAACAACTTATGACTGACTTTGAGTCATACAAGCATGTCACCGAAGATGGGCTCGAGTTTTGGCTCGCCAGAGAGCTCCAGTGACTCTTATGATATGCCAAATGGGAAAATTTTGTAGAAGTGATTGGTAAGGCCAAGATATCGTGTGAGACCAATCAGATAGAGGTCTCTGATCATTTTCCTGAAGTCAGGAAAACGATACCAATGCCAAAATGAGCGAGCAAAGAGATTGGTGATATGATGTTAACTAGGTATGCTTGTTATCTCATTGCCCAGAACGGTGATCCTCGTAAATCTCAGATTGCTTTTGCTCAGAGTTACTTTGCTACACAGACGAGAAAGCTCGAAGTAATCCAAGAAAAACTACAACATTACGAGAGAATCATTGCTCGCAAGAAGCTCAGTGAAAGTGAATCAGAATTATCCAAAATCATCTACGAACAGACCAAAAGCGATAAGAACTTTGCAATCATCCGTAGTAAATGAGATGCGGCGCTATTTGGTAGAACTACTCAAGAGATGAAACAAAAGCGATGACTCAAGCCCACTCAGCCACTTGCCGATGCCATGCCTACCATCCTCCTCAAAGCCAAAGACTTTGCTACCGAAATCACCATCTACAACGCAAAACAAAACAATATGAAATCTGAATCACAGATCTCTCAAGAACACATCACCAATAATGCAAGCGTAAGAGAAACACTAATCGCAAGAGGTATCAAACCTGAAAACATAGCTCCCGAAGAAGATATCAAGAAAATAGAGAGAAAACTTGATACTGAAAGCAAAAAATGACTCAAGAAAAAATCGACTTAGTCGATTTTTTGTTCTTTTGATTCTTCTTCACTATCTTTTGGTAAATTCTCCGTATTAGCACAATCAGGATATCTATCACATGACAGGAACTTCCCACGGCGAGAGGATTTGACTACCATGGTTCATTTGCCACATTTAGTACATGGTTTGGCATAGTCTTTGCTCAGGAGTTCATTTTCATAGGCAGAGATCGACTTAATCCACTTCACATCAGGATACAGCGATGAACTCAAGAACGGTCAGAATCTCCCAATCCTTACTACCATTGTACCACCTGCAGGACATGGTTTGCCTTCATACTTCTCTCTAAGGGGGAATAGTTTGGCTTCCGCATCATCCGTCTCACTAATATAGTCACATTCAGGATAGCGATTACATCCATAGAAGCTTGATCCTGACTTGGCAAATTTGGTCACCAGTTCTCATTCTCAGCATTTGGGACATGGCTTGCCAGTAAGCATCTGGATACGATCAGCTTCCTTAGCAGACTCGATATGCGGCTCAAATCCAGCTCGGAAATCAGTCAGCATCTGCTGCCAGTTGACAGCTCCTTCTGCTACTCCATCCAGATCATCTTCCAGTTTTGCAGTAAACTGATAATTCATCAAATCGATAAAATGCTGCTCCAAGAATTTCGTCACTCAGAAAGCAATCTCAGTAGGTTTGAGTTTTTGCTGATCCTTGACGACGTACAATCTATCTTGGATCGTCTGGATAATGCTCGCATAAGTCGACGGACGTCAGATACCCAGCATCTCCATCTTTTTGACGAGCGTGGCTTCAGTATAGCGTGCTGGTGCTTTGGTATAGTTTTGTGTAGCAGACAAGTCACTACTCAAGATCTCAGTTCCAACCTCCAAGAGCGGTAACACTACATCATCACGATCAGCGTATAGATATACTCTCAAATATCCATCAAACTCCATTACTTTACCCTGACACATCCACTGTTGCTGATCACTCACACTTGGCTGCCACTGATATGTTGTCTGTTGAAACTGCGCAGGAGTCATCTGAGATGCTACTGTCCTCGCCCAGATGAGCTCGTATAGTTTATTTTCATATTGTCAGAGTCTGACTTGTTCAGGTGTACGCTTAGGATCAGTGGGACGGATCGCCTCATGTGCTTCTTGAGCATTTTTGGATTTTGAGGCAAACTGTCTACTCTGATGATATTTTGCACCGAAGTTACTCTTCACATACTCTCCAATTGCATCAATACTCTGCTGTGAGAGGTTTGGACTATCGGTTCTCATGTAGGTGATAAATCACTGTTCATACAGCTTCTGAGCAGTCTGCATCACCGTCTTGACTGGCCAACCAAACATCCTACTCGCAGTCTGCTGGAGACTTGATGTGATAAACGGTATCCCCGGATTTCCACTGGTCTTCTTCTTTTGAATATCAGTCAGACGAAACTCTACTGGATCATGTGAAATCAGTTGTTGTCATTTTTTGTTTTCTGATTTCTCTTCTCAATGGATTGCCGCGTCACTTCATTTTATTCCGTTCCTCGCAATGACGATACTCTGAGAAGTGAGTCAAAGCTGCTCAAAAACCCTATCTACTGTCGCTTTATCAAATCTTCCATTACCAAGTTTGAGCGCCTCACCCTCATCAGATTCATCTTCAGAACTATTTTCTTCCTCGGTAATTCATCCAACTCCAACTTTTTGCAATTTTATGTCAAATTCTACTTGTAACTTTTCACTTTTAACTTTTAACTGCGCAGCCACAGTCCAATACTCCTTCGCATCAAACGCATTAATCAGCTCTTCTCTCTCGACCACAAGCTTCGTCGCCACAGACTGAACACGACCTGCACTCAGTCAGCTTTTGAGCTTGCTCCATAATACTGGTGATACGGTAAATCACACCAGCTTATCCAACACTGCACGACTCTTCTGAGATCCGACCAGATTCATATCAATGGTACGAGGCTGCGCAATCGCATGTTCGATCGCAGACTGTGTGATCTCATGGAACACGATACGAGGAGTCGTGATCGGATCTAATCCTAGCAACTGACACAGATGCCAGCTAATCGCTTCTCATTCACGGTCTTCATCCGTTGCGAGGATCACCCTAGGATGAGTTTTGATGAGTTTCTTCAGGTCCCTAACAATATTTTCCTTACCTTCTGCGACTCCATATTCTGCTTCGAACTTATTGGCAACGAGATTAGCCATGTTTCTATCTACTAGCTCTGTGATATGTCACATACTTGCCACAATATCATATTCTTTACCCAGAAATTTCGTGATCGTCTTCGCCTTAGTAGGAGACTCAACGATCACCAGCGTACTACCGTTCATTCCTATTGTATCAATTCATTTGCTGACATATTTAGTGGTTTTACTCGCAAATCCAGTTTTTGCTTTCCCCCCTCTCGGGCCCTGTCCTTTAGGGGATTTGCTGTTGCTCGTAGTCGTTTTTTTTGCCGAAGAAGTCTTCGGTGCAGTGCTTTTTGCTTTGGATTTCGGGCTTTTTGCTTTGATAGTTACCATATCGATATAACAAAAAAATACTGTCACCACCATAACCAAAGTGATCACAAATGCAACCAAGAAAAAAATAGAACAACTCACAACTGTCAAGTAATAATCACCACAGCAAGGATAAACTTTGACAGAAGTCCGACTCAACAATATAATAAATACAAAGCTCTATAGCTCCTTAGCTCCTCTCTCCCAAACTAATGGACCAATTTATGAATCAAGTTGTTGAAGCGTATCTCAAAAACAAGGATCAAGGATCCTTCGGGACCAAAGACAAAATTTTCTTCTATAGAGAAATGTCATATCTGATCGAATGATGAGTATCAATCCTTGATGCAGTAACTACCATTGCGAGTACCACTGACAACTATGCCATCAAGTGAATCTGCCAAACCATTGCATGAGAACTCAACGCAGGTCAAAGTTTCAGTAAAGCACTCGGTAAATTGACAAAATACTTCAGTGAAGGGGATGTTAATATTATCAAATCTGGAGAATCGTCATGAGAAATGATTACTATCCTCAAGTCGCTCGCTCGTGAATATGAGTTTCTCTCTGCAATGACAAGTAGTTTTGTGGGAGCAATGATCTATCCAGGTATCCTGTTTACGCTCTCAATCGGAGGTATGTTCTTCTTGTTTATTAAGATTCTACCTGGTATCTTCCAAATCGTAAAAGACTTTGGAGGTATCGAATTACCAATAACCACGCAACTCATGATTCAGTTTACTGATTTTATGGTGAATAGCTGGGGCTTACTACTATGATGAATGGCTTGAATAATGGCAATATTTAGTATCATTCGATCCAGCGAAACTGGTAATAGAAGAATTTGGGAAATCTTTTTGGTATTACCAGGATTCTGACCACTTCTGAGATATTATCACATGGTCAAGTTCTTCCGTTATTTTAAGTTGATGCAGATGTCTGGTATGAACTATCTCGAGATCTTTATGTATTTGAGAGAAATCATGGATATGCCAATGTACAAAACCATGATCAATACTGTCATCGCAGGTATCAAAAAATGAGAAACCATCTACTCCAACATTAGATACTTCACGAATATTATCCCTGCTGATGTGATGGTATTGATCAAAGTAGGTGAACAAACCGCCAGCCTCGGCGGTGCCCTCGATAATGTCATCAATATCTACTCCGATGAACTCCAGAAAGGTATCTCCAATATCTCCAAGTTTATCGAACCAGTGATGATCGTATTCGCATGATGAATTATTATGGCGATTGCGACATCAGTATTCTGAGTGATCTGATCGATCCTAGAAGCTGCACAGTCGAGTGGTGGATAGTCGTCCTGAGTACAACGAAGGATCCATACAGTACAGCCATCGTCATTACGAGGAGCAAGGCACGAAGCGACGAAGCAATCCAGTAACAAATTGATATATTTTTACATTACAACGGACGTAAAATATTACGTCCCTACAAAGCCCAAGAATCAGCAACCATACTATTTTCTCAAAAAAATTCTTTGACTATGTCTGAATATTAAATTGACTTATATATATAAATTAATACAATGAAATTAGTTTATTATTTTTTTATATCCAAAAAATGAGCATAGAGAAATATCCATGACTAAAAAATGTGTCAGTTGGGGAAATGAAATTATCAGAAGAAGTCTTAAAGAATCTAGATAAACGGTGATTATCAACTCTGGGCGAATTAGCCAATATATTTCCTACCTATACTCGACAAATTAACAATGGTGATATAAGTAAAGAAGTAATAAAAAAGCTAAAAAATCATCTATGAGATTGAGAGAGTAAAAAAATAATTACTCCTAATATAAAAGAAATAGTAAAAACTGCGAGTCATGAAATAGTGATTACTATTGAGAAAATAATACAAGAAGAAAAAAGATATCAATGGAGAGAAAAGAATCCCACTATTGATTCGATTGTCGCATATGATACAGGAATGAATGGCTCATCATACGAAGAGCTATATCATGGGTGGAATAGTGGCTTACCTATCTCAGAAGCCTTTGAAAGAGATGAGCGCATTTTATTCGTCGAAGGAGTAAAAAGGTATGACAATGAGGAAAAACCCGATAATCACAAATATTAATTACCTCTATAGTAAACATATTGGCTCTATCTATATTTTTACAATCTTCCCACACCACTCAAACAACAGATTCTCAATATTGACATTACTCTCCTGCTTGCGGATCAGATCAAATGTCGCATCATACAACGCACGATCTCATGATTTCTCGGACATCACCAAGAGAGCATCGATTATAATACTGAGGTAGTCAGACTTATTGATTGCCGATATCTGCTGATATAGTTGTGCAATCGTTCATGTTTTGATCTGAGATTGGACGCTCTTCCAACTTCATACAATATCATCCAAGATTCCTAGATTTTGATAATGCACAATAATCCCAGGTCTTCCAGCAGCAAGAGTCAGGATCGCTTCGCGATCTAGATTTCACCCTTGTACCATAAATTCATCCATCCACTCATCCATCTGTGCATCACTGAGTCTATCGACATGGAAGATCATCGCGCGAGATGCAATTGTCACTGGTAACTGACTAATACTATGAGTCGTCGCAATCATGAGTCTATGAGGAAGTGGTTCTTCCAGTGTCTTGAGGAGAGCATTGGATGCTCATCAGGTCGCTCTCTCGATCGCTTCGATCAACACAACCTTGTCGCGACCGATCGGACTACGCACCAGCCAGTCTTGCAGTTCTCTCACTCACCAGTTATGTACAATACTCTTGTCCGCAAGTGTGATATCAGTACGCTTCGATTCTACATCAATCTGGATACTATGACTTGTACCAGCTAGATCATTGCTGTCCTTGAGTGACATCCAGTCATTGGATAAATCCTGCATCGTCACGATATCATACGGATTCACATCAGACTCAGCAATAATATCACGTACCATACTCGCCTTACCTACATGCGCAGGACCAGCAATCAGGATAAATGGATAAATCGTCTGACTCTCGTCGCTGAGGAGCTTATTGATAAGTGGCTTCACTTGTGCGAATGTTGTTTGGTTTCAGTAGATCATTTACTTAAAATATATTTGTCAGTTAGAAATAGCAATTGAAGTAGTACCATAGACACGTTTAGCGGCAGTAGCTAAACCATTCGTACAATTATGATAGAAGTAGTACTTCTCACCATTTGATACTTCTACCACATAGTGGATAAAGTTACGAAATTTGATATATGATGTTGTCTTGGCGGTCAAGACTTCGTTCCATGATACAAGTAACGGCACATTATAAGTACCATTAGGCTTAGCACAAGCTACTTCTTTGGCATCTCCTACTAAAACTACACTCGTAGTAGATCCAGGAGTAGGGGTCAAATCACCAGATCATTGGATCATCTTGGCAGTCTGCTCGACCGATATACCAGTATCAGCTATCGCTCCTGTTGCCACAGTATTGGCTCATAGAGACGCATTACCGGTATGTTCAATTCCTGTATCGATAAATGTATTAGTAGAGGCTACATCTGACTTCACCACTGATGATGTATCAAAAATCGGAGTAATCATCAGCGCACCACTACGTACCAGCCAGTACATACTGGCCATCCCCAGTGCAAACACAAACAAATATCTCAATCTTAATTTCATCGTAGCAATGGTGATAAATAATAAAATACATATTTTTTAATTCTTAAATTCCTTGTATCCTTTTTTACTCACATCTCAAGTCTTTTATCTCAAATTCTGATAACCTTTGTCTATCATCTGAACAAATCATCTGGAATCAAGCTATAAAAAAACTCGGAAGGTAGGACTCGAACCTACAACCACCCGATTCAGAGTCGAGTGCTCTACCATTAAGCTACTTCCGAATAACTCACATGGTATAACAAATTTACCATCAAATGCAATCAATTTGCAATCACGATATTTTTATTTATAGTGCTGATACATCACTTATCAATTTGTCAAATATTTTATCTCAATAATACAATTGACGCATGAATAAAATCACATGATTTGTATGGATAATAGTAGTTATCCTTAGTATGTGAGGAGTCGCACAAGCATCTACTGGAGTTATCACAAGCGGTAGTATAACCGAAACCATCACTACTCGAGCACAAGAGCAATCCATCATTGCTGATAGTAGTGATCTCGATTCTACAGTGACCAGAGCACAAGCTGCGCAGCTATATCTCAACATCGCCAAAAACAAACGATGAAATGATAAGATCATAGCTCTCATGAGTGGTGCTACCAATACAGGGTGTTCATTTGATGATATCAAGGATAACTCGTATGAGAGAATTATCACTACCGCATGCCAACGATGAATCATGAAATGAGTTAATGGCTCATTTGAGCCAGGAAATAAGCTCACTCCTCTACAAGCGCTCGTGACTCTGGTCAGAATCACACATGGAGCTCAGGATGAAGATGGCACTCCACGATATCAGTCCTACGTCAATCTTGCCATGAAGAAGAATATCATCACCCAGTCAGATATATTAATAATCAATAGTGGTACAAATATATCAACTAATCAGATTCTCCAGTGGACATACGCAAGCTCTCATCATACCGGCCCATCATGGATACAGAAGGTAACGAAAGCACTCACCATTACGAATGCTAACACCGGCACCCAAATTGTTGCACCAGTACAAACAGGCGGGAAGGTGGCTCGAGATGCCAGTAAATCGAATAATAAACGAGCTCGACTCAAATGGATCAAGTGGGTATTGCTTGTGCTTATTGTACGAGGTGTTCTGAGGCTACTATCTCAGCTATTACGATGAGAAAAAGTTGGATCACGCAACATCACATGAGATACGCCATCATGAATATATGATGATCTGACTATCATCGAGGGCATTGGTCCCAAGGTCCAGCAGATCTTGTATGAGAATGGTATCCTCACTTATGATACACTCAGTAGACTCACTGCGGGACACATCTCCAACATCATCAGTCCATATGGCACTACCTACGAGAGTATGAACCCTGTCACATGGCCAAGACAGGCACAGCTCGCCAGAGAAGGCCAGCGAGACGAATTCGAAATCCTCAAACAAGAACTCAAAAAATGAATTCAATAAGAGAATTTAATAAGAGATTATAACAAGACTATCTTTCGGGGTAGTTTTTTTATGATTGCAAATCATTTTAGAAAGACTAATATTACATCTAAGGAAACGCTGAATAACCATCAAAGTAGATCTTGATTACAAAAGTTACAATTAGCTATGAAAGTCAAATTTGTGGTTCAGGACAGCGTTTTCTCGA
>JAYSSF010000066.1:0-5297 GCA_043720715.1 bacterium | reverse complement strand
TCCTAACTGGAGATTCAAACTAGTGAAATAGACTGAAAATATGGTTGATATTTAGAATAGGGTGGGTACTATGGGTTAATCATCGTTTCCTTAAAGGAGAAAACCATAGACACAACTCATCAGTATCTTTTTAATTGAACCTCATCTAATGATGTTTTTTCTTTACGCAACACATCCCTTATTTTTGAATAGTGCCCATTTAGATATTCTATCTTGAAATTTTTATAAAGAGCTCTTCTAAAAGAACTATTGTGATTTTTTTCTGAATTTTTCGCAAATTTATAATGTTCAATAAATTTTGCGAAATATTTTTGATTTTCCTTTGAATAACTATCTGGCAACCTTGAAGATAATTCTTTATAGAATTCAATATAATCTCTATTGTTTATGTCATCATCAAAAGATTTATTGACAAAATTTTCTATAGTTTTTACAATATCATAAATTTTCTCGTGTCTATAAAGCCTCTCCCCCTTTTCGACATCATTATATTTATTTATTTTCAAATCCCTATATTCCTTTTGGTTCATATCATATAAACATTACGAAAGTAAAATTAACTTATTTTTCTGCACTCTCTTCAATATTCTCCTCACCCTTGACGACGAACTCTGCGATATCTCCTACTTGGTCTTTGATGGCGACGACATGAGATTTGATCGCAGCAAACTGCTCATGAGACGCACGGATACGAGCCGTGATCTGCTTGATATCTTGGTTAAACAAGACGACCCATGCGATCATCTCCGTCACAGTAAATACTAGGAACCCAAGTGCAATCAACCACCATGAAGTCGTAATATCAGGCCAGATCGCTCCAATGATCAAGCTCGGAACAAATGTCGCGGCAGTCCAGATTGTTGCAGATAAGACTGAATGGATGGTAAAACGTATGATATTCATCCTCGCTACTCATGCCAACATCGGTAAGAACGAACCGATCACGATAAAGCGTCAGATATAGAGCGCTTTTTCACTATACTTTTCAAAATATGCTTGCGCGTTATATAGATATTTCTTCTTGAAGAACCATGTATCAGGTCTATCATACAACTTCTCACCGAGTTTACCTGCCCATCGATATCATAGTAAATCTCCTGCTGTCGTCGAAAATACACAGAATAGGAACATAAAGATAGCTGACCACCATCTTGCATTCGCTCCTAAGATTGTCCCAGATGTGAACAAGAGTACATCTACTGGCACCAAAAATCAGAAAAATGTCCCTGTCTCCAATACATTACCAACTGAGATAATCAAGATCGCAAGAATTGTCGGTCGCACTCACCCATCCAAAATATTCTGATAAAATGCACCCTGCACTCCCCCTTGGCTCAAAAGGGGATTATCTCATTGTTGGGCTGTTTGAGTCACAGCTTGGTCAACTGCACGATCAGTAGTGAGTTCACTATTTGTTGGGTTCATATTCACGGTTACACAAGTAATACTACTTCAATTATAGCACCAATCACACCAATGTGCAACATATAGCCATATCGAAATAGCAAACAACTCGACAATCAATCAAAAATCATTTTGCGCTACTTTCAACCCACCTTCATCCTATTTTTCTCCTACTTTAGTCCAATTTTAAACCTATTTTAAATCTATATATTACGACACCTTCTTATAACAACTCTTTTGTTCTACTCCGTTAACCTTCCATATATAACATCAGCCGCGCAATGTACTACCATTACTACTATCTACTATGCTGGTCTTGTAGCTTGATATAAACTCGAACGAACCACGATCACCACTATGAGCAAGACTAAACACCTCCTCCATACCTCAATCACTACCATCATAATTTGCTACGATGATCACTGGATAAGGACGAATATTAGTGAAATGAAGATCCAGCGATGGACCATATAGTGCACTGTCAATGCCTGGGGTTTTGATATATTGTCAGTTAATCGTAGCTGGATACAGATCAGAATATCGACGAGTATGACTACGACGCTGGGTGATATCCAACGCGAGGTTAGTCAGGATACCCTGATACAACGCCGTACTACTACCACAAATCCCTCATCCATAATCCATAATCTCCTCATCACCGATAATTGATAATCCATACTTATAGCTCTTCCTCGGACCATTATCAAACGCAATGTCACGTAGATAACTAAGCTCCTGTCATGGATTGAGTACGATCACATTGCCCATCTTGGCAAATGCTGTCATGATATTGAACCTGCGATATTCTTTGTCATGGTTGATCCTCGTACGATGCGATACAATCTCATAGCCCAGATCCTGCAGATCCTGAGCATTTTTGAATAGATAAATATCTGACCATCCACGCCAGTCAGATTCACGGATAATAATCTCCTCCATCTTGACGTTAGTTCTGAGGGCTGGGTCGAGTGGGATCACCGCATAGCGATCCATGAGCTCTTGAAGCAGTGTATCGAGAGCATCAGTCGACTCTACGCCATAACGAATATCATATACACCTGTGCCAATACTCGTCAACATACTGTTGGTCGTGCCTACTCGAGGATGTGTAGCTCGTCCAGTAAATCACTGATCCATCAGTTGTTGGATAAGTAATCTCCTCACCTGATGACGCATATCTCCCATCGATGATGCTCCTGTCACGATCGGAGTGACCTGCTCTACTGATACGGATAGATCCCCTGTACTGATCGTGGGTTTCACAATATCCTGCACTGTCGTCACGATTGACTCAATAATCCCAGTACCACTTATCTGTCCGGAAGTGGTGGTTGTATTGATGTTGGGGGCGATCACTGACGCAAGATCACTACGAGCTTGAGAAAACTTATCTCCTAGCTTCATAGCATCTCGCCCTCCTAGCTTTACTATCCCATATACTGCTATCAACAACATCACAATATCAAAACACACTCGCAGTCAGATACGCTGTCGTCACACAATTGGATGTGGAAGTTTGAGATGCTTCATAACTTGTGTGTAATGATTATAATATTGTTTTGCAATAGCAAAAATATTTGCCATTTCTTCGTCATTGCGAGGAGTGAGGAACGAAACGACGCGGCGACCAAAGGAAGTACTTTAGTGCAATCCAGTTATTCAAAAACAATTGCTTCAAATAATGAAAACATTATGATCAAAATCTATGAAACTCATCGAAATTCGACAACAACTCACCAGTCCTAAACCCAAAAAACCAAGGAAGATTTGATCAAAATCAAAAAGCACCCCACCAAGATCCGAGCAAAAAATACTCGCTATCCAGTGACATCACATCCCAATCACTATCATCCATAGCACCAAAGCCAAACGCTTCCGCCTGAGCTACTCCCCTGGTCATGAGATCCGCGTCACTGTACCATATACTATGAGCGATGCTGCCTTATCCATCCTCCTCAAGCAGTACGAATCTTGGATTCTCAAGCATCATCTCTCCTCGTCTGACTCTATCCTGTCTTCCAACCCCGATCTGAGTGATCACTCCCGTGGGCATTTTCTCACACACAAGCAGTCAGCTCTCGAATTTTGCACCCGCAAAGTAGAGCAATGGAATACTAAACTATGATGGAACTACCAAAATATCACCGTCAAGTCGCTGAAGACCAAACGATGATCATGTAGTAGCAAATGAAACCTCAACTTCAATTATAAACTCATGTTCCTACCAGAACCCATGGCAGATTATGTCATCGTACATGAGTTATGTCATCTACGCGAGATGAATCATGGACCGAGATTTTGGAAGCTGGTCGAGGAAGTCTATGGTCCAGATTGGAGGAAGTGGAGGAAGATTAGGTAACCCAAAGCACCGTCATTGCGAGGCACGAAGCAATCCAGTACCTGTATGCCTCAAACCAAAAAAACTTATAAGTTTTTTCGATTCAATTCGAAATTTCTTATAAGGATTTAGCGTTATGTAATCAATGTTAAGGTTTTTTAATAATCAATATCTTCGTATCTTCAATATCTTCATTTATACTTAGAGTCTCAGTCCCTTTTGTTATCATAATAGTCAAGTCACTTTACTGATTTTCAAGATGTGGTGACTCACAAAGTGTAGTATAAATTACTTCATCCATCAAAAGGTCAATTATATGGCTCCGGAGACGGAATTCTTTTTTCAAAAAGAAAGTAACTGATCACAAAAGACTCATGCACCCTAAGGGTAATTCCCTCCTTACGAGTTAGCTCTTTTCTAAATATATCAAAATCTTCTTCATCTATTTCGAAAATATTGGCCAGCTCATAAGTGGGAGTTAATTTGAAGTATTGAAAGTAGTATTTCCTGAAATCTTCTTGTGATAAAAGATTATTTATCTTCACGCTGTCTCGATTATCTTTCAAGATAGTTGTAATTTCATCAATTTGGATTTTACTAAGTACTTTAGCTATAGACTGTCTATCTTCAATAGAATCTATTTGATTTAATTTTTCTATAGACATAATAAGATTAAGTAAAAGATAAAGATCAGTTAATTATAGTCTTTATTTATTGTTTTGTCAAGTTACTGAAAAAAAACATCTCACAAATTGAGTTACAAATATTTTAAACACTCTACCACTATGCAAATTGATAATAGGACAACCAAATGTAAGCTGAGGAACTACGCCTCACTCATCTATCATACCATCAGCCATCATCGGCTCTCTAAATATCTCAGGGATTAATAGAAGAGAAAATCTATTTCCCTGATTGTTCATATTATCTTGTATCATTCATAGAACTATCGCAGATGTTTGTTCTTTATCATCTGTAATTAATGTATGAGGAAAATCATTAAGATGCAATATCGAGTCAATTAACACATTGTTTTTGAGTCTAATATCAATTTCTTCTTCAATCTTTCATACTATTTCTTCTATATTACTTCCGTGCTGAGACAGTACTACTTCTACTATAGCCGTCACATCTTCCAGCCCCAAATTACCAATTTTTTGAAACGCGATTTCTGCAGGTGTAAGATTAGCATTATCAAATCAAAACCCATTCCAGAAGTATTCTTTGAGCTTTGTGTCGAAAAACTTCATACGAAGATCTTGATCCCCTCTCAAGAGATTAAATTGAATCAGATCATCGTCTGTAATATGAGATGAAATATTTGTAAAGTATATTTCATTATCCTGAAAAAATTTTCTTAAGATATCAACATATACTTTGTGTTTTATAGTTTGCTTGTCGGCAAGTATTTTTGTGATTGAGTGTTTAGTAGTCAGTTGAAATCGTTTATTTAATTTTTTAAGGAAACACTGCAAAACCTACCTCTAAAATAACACTAAAATAATCAATTTTCACTAGCAAAAAAGCTAAGAAACAGTACTATATGACTAGTATT
>JAYSSF010000065.1:0-5329 GCA_043720715.1 bacterium | reverse complement strand
TATTTTTCAAGAGGATCGATAATATATCTATTACTTTGATTACTTATTTGTTCTTTTACGGTTATTTCACCATCATATTCTTTAAGTATTCGTTGCTTTAAACTCTCTATTTGCTCGTTTTCGGTTTGATTGATAATAATATTTACTATTTCTTGCGGTATTATTCTTTCAAGGAGACGAAACTTATATGATTCTAATGCGTTGTATGTGTTATAGAATTTCATTTTTACAACATAGTGTGGCGTAATACTGTACTTACCAGTAGTTGTAATGAGTCAATTAATTTCAAGACTTTCTATTTTTGCTTTATATGAAATTGTATTTGTTCAGTCATCATTTTTAATTCTTTGAACTTGATGATATTTATAGAATTTGTAGATACTTATAGCACCTGATACTACTATGAGAGGAACGGCTTCTCATACTTGATTAGCAAAAAATGATATAAGGATTATAATTCATGTCATAATTCCTCGATATTTATAAGATCCATATACTGTCATCTAAGTTTATCATAGGATAAAAAATGAATATAGGATAATGAAGTTGAGTAAGAAAACGAGACATATCGTGCAAGAAAAATTTCCTTTAATAAGGAAGTGGATATTTCTGACATAACTCGAGGACTCTTGCTCTCTGAGATTGAATAGATGACTGTCACTGGGTCAGGATAGTGTCAATAATATCAACCAAGATTTCAATATCCGATTCTTTGAGCCCTCTGGTAGTGATTGCTGGCGTACCTAGTCTGACTCATGATGGGTCCATGGGTGGGCGAGGATCATTGGGGATGAGCTGTTTGTTGACCGATAGTCCAATATCCTCGAGGAGTTTTTCTGCTATCTTGCCTGTTAAACCTCCCCCGACCCCTCCTTCTCAAGAGGGGAGATTCTTAGCTGTGACGTCGAGGATGACGATATGATTTTCGGTGTCTCATGTTGCTACTGACCATCCACGAGCGACGAGTCATGCGGCCAATATCTTCGCATTTTTGAGTACTTGTAAGCAGTATCATGACCAGTCAGTCGCTGGATCCAAAATCTCGAGGAATGATGCAGCCTTGGCGACCAATACATGATCAAATGGCCCACCTTGTACTCCTGGGAAAACTCCACGATTGATGAGATCTTTGAGAGTTGTAACTTTGATTGTTCCGTTTTTGAGGACTTTCTCTGATCTCCATCATGCATGATTGTAGTAGATGAGAGCTCATCTTGGGCCTCTAAGAGTTTTATGAGTTGTGGTAGTGACAATATCAAATCCATGATCAAATGGACCATCAATTACTCATCCAGCTATCAGGCCAGCAATATGAGCAATATCAGCCATGAGGAAACTATGATGACTATGCTGTGTTTGTAGTTCTTGTTTGACTGAGGCAAAGAAATTTCGATCAATCGATCTTGGATAACTACTAAATCAGACCACAATCATGGCTGGCTTATGTTCGAGTGCGAGCGACCTCACTTGATCATAGTCGATTGTGCCATCTGCTTTGACTCCGTATGAGATGATGTTGAAGTATTTACCACTAGCATTGAGTTTCATACCGTGAGTGAGATGTCATCATGCACTGAGGTCCATCGCAAGGATAGTGTCTCATGCTTCCAGCACTCCTGTATATACAGCAAGATTAGCCACTGAACCAGACAGCGGCTGTACATTGACGCCTCGTTCTGCAAACCCACCACCCTGCGGGTCCCCCTCCCTTATCAGGGAGGATTGATTAAGTCAGAATACTTGTAATGCTAATGATTGAGTATATAGCTCAAGATCATCCACGACTTCATTACCACCATAGTATCTTGCTCATGGATATCATTCAGAGTATTTGTTGGTGAAGACGTTGCTATATGCAGCGATTACGGCAGGAGAGGTATAGTTTTCTGATGCAATAAGCTCGAGGGAGTTTTGTTGGCGCTCAAGTTCAGCTTGAAGAAATCACTGGAGCTGTGTCATATGAAGATATATAAACAAATAAAACTCGTAACTCACTACTCGTAACCCGCTACCATTTTACCTTATCGGCTTAAAGATTACAGCAGGTCAAATCCCGAATGTGAAAATAGCAAATAATATTCGCATAAAATATACAGAGTTGTTGATTTTATTGAGAAATTTAAGAGCGTCTTCGATAGGTATCAACTGATCACGATCGTGAAGATGTTTGTCCATATATTTCTCAGTATATAAGATATCGTCCTTTAGTCCATAATATAAGTCAGTATAATCCTTGAGGGTATGTTTGGTGTGGAAGAAGAAAGTCTTTTTTTGGGCAAATACAAGTGGTACAAATTCTTCAAACTTGGGAATAATCTCTCTGTGCTTGGCAATAAGAAGGCAGAAATAGTACATAATATGATTTACCTGATGCACCATAAAATAGTAGACTCTGTTGTAGTCTCTAATCATCCTAAAAGTCAGTAAACCAGCTATTCCGCAGAATAGTACATAGAATGGCAATACTACTAATATCGTACGCACAATGGATGTAGAGTTCATGTAGATTGATCTATGAGATAAAGAATTTTACTCAAATAATCATGGAGTAGCTTGCTCTTTGGCTGCTTGTTCTGCTGCAAGTTCTGCTTCTATTTTTTTCTTGTCGGCTTTTTCTGACTCTTGTCGTGGAGTATAGACCATCGTGATGCTTACTTGTGTGAGAGGTTCGAGATATGATTCTGGATCGTCAAGTTTCATGACATCGTTATGGATGGTTTTGGTTTCTCCGTTGCTAAGTTTGATTCTGAGGTTTCATTCTTCGATTGCTCTACCTCAGGTGATCTTCTCTTTGTCTTCCAGGAGTGCGACGATTTGTCATTTGCGAGCACGTTTCTGGAATTTGAGATCTTCGATATTGAGGAGTTTACCAGCATAGTCAGAGTACACCATGATAAACGGTTCTCACTGATAGACGAACATGCTTGCTACTTTATCTCATTCTTGTAGCTCGATACCTTTGACTCATCCAGCTCACTTACCCATGGGTCTCAGATCTGACTCGGCAAACAAGACCATCCAACCACCCTGAGTCAGAACTCCTACATGATCACCTGGTTTGGTGCGCACGATACTGGTTATCTTCTCTTTTGGCTCGAGATTCATCACAATGGTTGGGAACTTCTTGAAGCTGAGAACAAGATCTTTTTTGATCTTCTTGATATTATTGTGGCTTGTACAGAACATAATATCTTCAAAATCATCTTCGATTGTGTTACAGAAGATGATATTTCCTTTGAGTCATCGGTGCTCTTTGGGATTGAGTGGGGTGGATTTGATATTATATGATCCAAGATCTTTGAGTCTCTCGACAACAAGCTCACCAATATCAGTCATGACGATGAGTTTATCTTGGTTATGTGTATAGGTATAGTGAATCGTCTCATCTGGAATATTGAGTATTCTGCTCTGATAGAGGAGTTTGACTCCATATTCGTTGTCGATGAGGCAGATGACTGGCTCCTTCTTGAGATCTTGAGCTTTCATGAGTTGTTTGAAGCTTGCGGAGAGATCTCCGTCACCATTATCAATCACTTCAGTGCGACGAGCGTCACCATATTTGCGCTTGATCTCTTCCATCTCACCATTGATGACTTCATCACGTCTAGCAGGATTGGTGATGATCTCAGTAAGTTCTGCGATTTGTGCTTTCTTCTCATCGATTTCATCAAGAATCTTCTGCATCTCAAGACCAACCAACCTCGAAAGTCTCAAGGCAAGAATATAGTCAGCCTGATCTGATGAAAAATCAAATGTTTTCATAAGCTTATCTTTGGCTTCTTCAGTTGTCTGTGAACTACGGATCAGAGCGATTACTTCATCAATAATATCAATCGCACGGTGTAATCCTTCGAGAATATGTAATCTATCATTAGCTTTTCCAAGGAGGAAGGTAGATCTACGTAGTACTACTTCTCTACGGAACTCAATATATTCTTCGAGGAGTTCTTTGATATTGACAAGTCTTGGCTGTTGTCCTCTCTCGATAAGAGATACATTGTTGAGTGAGAAGTTGGTCTGGAGATCAGTGTATTTGTATAGTTGTGTGAGGATAGTCTCGGTACTGATACCGCGTTTGCATTCGATCACGACTCTGACTGGAGTTTTACTACTACTTTCGTCGGTGATGTCGCTGATACCTTCAATCTTCTTATCTCCTACAAGTTCTGCAATCTTCTCGACAAGTTTGGCTTTGTTTACTTGATATGGGAGCTCATCAATGACGATAACTTGCGCACTCTTGGTATCTTCCATATGAGTCTTGCCGCGGCATAGGATGGAACCTTTACCTTTGGCGTAGATCTCGCGGATCATCCCAGAACCGAAAATCTGACCTCATGTGGGGAAATCTGGTCACTTGATGATGTCCATGATATCATCGATGCTTGCATCAGGGGAGGCAATGAGCATGATACATGCGTCCAATACTTCCGTCAAGTTATGTGGAGCCATATTGGTCGCCATACCGACGGCGATACCCATGGTACCGTTGCACAGGTGATTGGGAAATTTGGTAGGGACGACGATCGGCTCTGATAGTGAATTGTCATAGTTTGGTCTCCAGTCGACCGTCTCAAGATCAATATCGTCAAGCATCTCCTCACCCAGTTTGGTCAGACGAGATTCTGTATACCTCATCGCAGCTGCTCCGTCTCCATCCATACTACCGAAGTTACCCTGACCATCCACCAGTGGATATCTCATGGACCATGGCTGAGCAAGTCTTACCATTGCTTCATAGATACTACTGTCTCCATGTGGATGATATTTACCCATGACATCTCCGACAACATTGGCGGATTTTTTGTATTTGGCATTGTGGAAGAGCTTGGACTGATACATGGCGTACAAGATCCTACGGATTACGGGTTTGAATCCATCACGAGTGTCTGGCAGTGCACGAGACACGATTACGGCCATGGCATATTGGATATATGACTCTGATATTTCTTCTTCGATAGTTCTGTTGGTGATACCCTTGTTGGTGGGGAGGAGTGGTTCTTGTTCCATAGATATAGTCAGATAACGATAAAAATCAATAATTTATCATGAATAGTAGTGATTTCTGACTTGATTCCAAGTTATAATCACACAAAAATGTTTTGTATTTTATGATGATTTGTTTATATTATGTCAATAGTTGATGATTTTACTTTTTGTATTTGTATAATGGATAATCTAAGTATTTATGAGGTTCAAGTGCTAGGCGGTATTCTTGATAATGCCCTAAAGGAAACACTGCAAAACCTACCTCTAAAATAACACTAAAATAATCAATTTTCACTAGCAAAAAAGCTAAGAAACAGTACTATATGACTAGTATTTCTTA
>JAYSSF010000064.1:0-14613 GCA_043720715.1 bacterium | reverse complement strand
AGTAGTCTTGTAGCCATGTGTAGAAGATTGATACTAAATAAAGGCAGTAATTATACTTTCTTTATATAGTGGTGCAATTAATATGATAACTTTTCATTTTTACTGTGCTAATGTTTAATATTGAGTTGTATCCTTACCCTAAGTCGTGTTCTATACAATGCCCTTGATGTAATCTTCATGATTATTGAAGATCTCATTCTCAAACTAATAAAATTGATGGAAATGTTGCGGATACATTTAATATTCTTCAAGAGTATATGATAAGTAAAGAATTGGGATACGCTTTAACATACAATCTCTCAGAAAATATTGAGATTGTTGAATCGATACCAAATATACTGCGTCCTGATTTTTGTAAAGCGATTTCTATATGATTGTGAAAAATTCTACAAAATCAAAACTATGACTTATATGTATTGTCTTGTATAGAAAAATTAATGAGAAAATTTAAAACTGTAGGCAATATTATTAAGGTTACTATCACTAGACCTAACATTGAATTGAGTCCTGATGAGTTTGAAATTGTAAAAAATATTTTTTTTGGGCTTTATAATAATATTAGTTCTCGATGATCATGATGATGCTGATTGTGATTGGAGTACAATATGCACTCGTCAGCAACAATAAAAAAATGACTTTGAGTTTTAAAAGAGCAAATGAATTATTTTAGTCAGTACTTAGATAGTCAAATCGAGATAGATGAAAATATTTCTTATTTTGATTCATTTCAAAGATATTGATTCAAAGATTGGTGAGTTGCGAGTGTGTCCATTTTTGAATCTAGTTTATATCGCGAACAACAGTTTTTTCAGATAGGTGGTAGAACTATTGCTAGAAATAAGCCAGCCTCTATGGAAGGTTATCTAAATAATGCAATTAGTACTGATTGTGATCGTGTCTCAATTTATCCCCATGGTGTTCTTATTGATCATAGTAGTATTGAAGCATCTAATCCTTTTTTACGAGTCCCACATTCAATCCTTAGACAATCGCTCATGAAAAATGAGCCAATTAAACAATCTCTAAAAAGTATTATATTAAATAATATTACCACTTATAGTAATTCTAAGAAACAAGATGCTCGGCAAGATCATTTAAAGCTCGTTAATCCTAAATAGTCGTTGATATTTAAAAACTACTCTTTGAGTGCCACATCGCAATTGCAGCAGCTTGACCGACATTGAGAGATTCTTTGGAGCCGATCATGGGGATGTGGAGGACTCAGTCGACGGATGATAGAGTAGAGAGTTCGACACCGTCTGGCTCATTACCTACGAGGAGTGCAAAGCCTCAATCTAATTGTTGTCGGTTGATTGATCTAATATCTTGGCTTGTATCAGTGATTTCGAGAGCATAGACTGGACCATATGTTGCTCTCGCAAATTCGATCGCTGATTGGACTGCGAGGAGGTCTGTGCCATCGTGATGACGTCATGGATATTCGTGGATGGTGATCATGTTTTGTGCTCACAGTGACGTCTTCTGTACCTTGGGATTGGAAAGTGGCGAGGGAGTATATCATGCTATGATGACGTCTCGTCATAGTGCATCAGCAGTACGTACGATATTTCAGACATTGTAGGCACTACGGAGATTTTCGAGGATGATAGCTGGTTTTTTCATTAGTGGAGATATGCGGTAAATTATGTTTCTTTTTCTTTGTCCTAAAGGATTAGCTTCGCGTTGCGTCCCAAAGAAACAAAGGACTTGTTGGATAGAGCAATATGTTTATCTTACTAATTTTATTGCTCATACGAACCGATTTTCGCCCCCAAAGCCCTTTCTTCAAGGATTCGTTGTTACTTGGACCCGCTCAATCGGGCTTGTTGATTTTTGCTGTGATTGTTTGCTTACGGATTCTTGCAATCTATCCAACGATTGCACGTGGGCAACATAAATTAGGTGGAATTTGGAAACACAAACACTATAGTCAGATAGTCTATTTTTCCAAACCGAAATGCACAAAGTGTCACATCGATGGTCATGGTTTAAGGTTGGGGGACTGCTTGCCGGGATCTTGTTTTTTGTGCTGTTTTATCTGATTACGATCAATAACACCAGCACCAAATGATACTTTCTCCGTCAGAGCATGAAGGAGCTGGATGATGTGAAGTTTCGTCATAATGTTGCCGCATTTCAGGTAGCAATTGCCAAAAGACAGCTATGGGATAAGGTAAATGTTGATTTTGTGGGACAATGGAATGCGAAGATTAATAAACAACAAACAAATATCATCAAACTTGATGTGACAAAATAATAGTGATTTTATATTTTTGTATTCTGACTGATGTGAACAATTGTAGCGATTATCGTGTGAATAGTGATGTTGATGTTACTCGTAGTAATTCACGAGTTAGGACACTTCTGGGCGGCGAAGAAACTGGGTGTGAAGGTATTGGAGTTTGGCGTGGGCATACCTCCCAAGGCACTGAAGATGCGGATTGACAAAGCAGGAACCGAATATACTCTCAATTGGATACCACTAGGATGATTTGTTAGACTCAAGTGAGAAGATCCTGAAAATGAAGAAGAGTTTCTTGCGTCTGATAGCCTCATTACTGCGTCATTGTGGCGTAAGATTGTGATCTTGTTGGCCGGTATTACGATGAATTTTATCGCTACCTACTTGATCTTTGTGGTCGTATTTATGGTGGGAGTACAGCCGATCCAAGTATCGACAGATATGAATAGCAACACATCGTACCTCTCACCAAGCGTGGATACACTGTATACTAAGTGATATACCGATACTGATGTTGTGACTCAGAGTGCAATGATTAGCGAGATATTATCCGATTCATGGGCAGCGAAGCAAGGTCTACAATCATGAGATACGATCACTGCTATCAACCAATCTCCCGTCTCTGTGTATAGTTTAGTCAAGAACCTCTCAACTCTCAAAGATCAGACGATCCAAGTCGACGTCGGTAAGGCTGATTGATCCCAGCAGACATTATCATATGCTTGTGTATGACCTTGTCAGTTGGGTATTGGTATTACTAAGCCAGTATTGAAGACGGTAGCCTTTGGTGCGAAATCATGGAGCATGGCCTGGGATGAGCTGAGATATCAATCTCGTGCAATGCTCAAAGGTCTGGGTCGTATCGGATCAAGTTTGATCTCATTCAATGTGAAAACAACGCAAGACGGACTCAAGATGATGTCCGGACCTGCAGGCGTGATCAAAGCCGGCAAGGATATTGCTAATACAAGAGGTTGGTCAGCATATCTTGCATTCGCATGATTGATCTCATTGTCTCTTGCGTTATTTAATCTACTCCCAATTCCAGCACTCGATGGAGGTAGAGTAGTATGATCGATCATCCAGGCAGTAGGAAGATTTAAACCACAGAAGTACTTTGTGATTGAAAACTATATCAATATGTTTTTCTTCATTGCGCTGATGGCACTATGAATTTATATACTCTGACAGGACCTTGTCAGAGCTTGGGGATTGTTTGGGGGGTAAGTGGTATTTTATTAATATTTTTTGATATAATGACATCTTTACCCATCATTGGAATGAGTCCTGGGAATAGTTATTTTAGAAATAAAGAAGTAGCTTATTTATTAAAGGAAGGTATCAGAAAATATGGGAAAGCCGTAATCATGGTTGCTGATGAGCCAGCTATTTCGACTTATCTCGCAATGTGATATACCTTTTCAAAAGCTAGATCTAAAGCAATTCTTAAATGAAATAACCTTAAAAATAAAACAGCATTGGTGCTGGATTCTATGTGACTGGACTCTTCTTTGATTGAAATTATTGATTGGTCTAACGATATAGCAAATCATTTATGATATCTAACTCAATTTGACAGAATAAAAATGCTCTACCACGAAAACATATCATTTAGTAAATCTGTTCAAGACACGTCAAAGCAAGTTCTCGATAATAGTGGAAAGGATTATACTATAGAACAACTAGATCAAGCTACACACTACTTGTTGTCGGAGATTGCTTTTTTGGAATTTGCGCCAGATTATTTTGGTGTAGATAAAGTTAATTATGTATATCATAAGCCATGGAGGGTGTATGAGGATTATATTGCTGGAGTATTTGATGGACAGATTAAGTCTCATCTTGATTTTATATTACTTGAAGCACCTTATGAGACATATCTATCTGTTGATGAACAGAGCCTATCGAGACTAGACATTATACAACAAAGATGATCAATTAATTGTGCTTATGTTCCCTATATTCCTTGATTATTTGGTGTAAAGGAATGAGTATTCTCATGAGTATTTTATGATATTATGAAGCATGTTTCTATGTCTAGCGATCTTGATCTTAACTTTATTGAGCAGAGTGGTTACGGCGTCATTGCTTCAAGGATAAATTGATGATTTGTAGATATATTTTGTGCTCCTGTTCGACCTACTATGTCGAGAAGGTTAGAATTATTCTTCTCTAAATCTATTATCAATAGTAATATTTATTGATATATGCGTAGTGATTCAAAGCATGCTTCAATGTCTCTCGAAGATTTGCAACAAAATAGTATAGTTAGAATTGTGGTCAAGGAAAATGATATCCACCATGATATTGTACAAAAATATTTTCCTCAGGCAAGAATTATTCGGTTGCCTCAGCTAGCTCCGATTGGTACTGAAATTGAATACATTTTAGATAATAGGGCCGATATTGCATTTTGGGAAGATACACTTGTAGATCAGTTCTTGACAGAAAGAGTTTTAGATTCTACTGTTTTAGTACAGAAATGATGGGGAGATAGGCCGGTAGAAATATATGATAACTGTATTGCCTTGCCACGATGAGAATTTGAGTTAAAAGATCTTATTGATGCTAGTATTGATTCTATTGTAAATAACTAATGTCCACCACTACCAACAACTACACATCTCAATCAATCACCAATACGGCGGAAGCGGTAGATATTTTCTACTCGAGCAATGGAGTCAAAAAGATTATATGTCAATCTGACTCTATGCTCAATTATCTCGTGATCGTATCTGATGCACAGGTGGTGATTGATGTGTCTCACTTAGCCAACTCTCAGGCTGTGATACGTGCAATAGTGATGTCATCATGAGTACAGACAAGTCTCAAATTTACGAGCACTCTGGCTGAGTCCAAGTCGATGAGTAATATTCATATTGTGTCATTTTGTACTCCACATAGTGATATCACGGTAGATGGCAACGTGATTATTGCCCCAGATATCTCATGATCGACTTGAAATCTACTGGAACAAAATGTATTATTGTGAGGCAAACTCAAGTTACGCACATTACCAGTATTGGATGTAAGGAGTAATGATATCTCAGCTTCACATGGTGCCAAGGTAGATCGTATTGATCCGATGCAGATGTTCTACTGTATGTCCAGAGGACTGGATCGTACACAGAGTACACAACTCATCATCGAGAGCATGATACGTAGTATGACAACACACATTAACTCAGAATCAATCATATCGCCCCTCGTAACCATGGTTACAAATAATGTTTTATCTTGTATTGGTATCTCATGACCGCAGATTCAAGCACCAAGCAATCGATCGCATCGAGTATCGCATCACTTGCCCTCAATCCAGCAGAAGCCCTAGGAAGCAATATTGCCAAGATGATGGATACACCATCAGCGCCTCGCCCTACTACAGCCAAAAAATGACAAATTGATCAGTCACTTGATCAGTATGAAAATGCTATGATTGAACGTAAAAAACATTAAGGAAACACTTTTTTTGTGAAGTTATTTAGTATTTCCTCGAGAACCTTGGTACTCGTATGAGTGAACTAATGATAGCAAGCCTATTATGATGAGTAAAAAACATAATAGTTAGGCTCATCATAAAGTTTTGTATCGTTTTCTTAATTTTTATATTTATTGATGAAATATCTAGTCTGACATATCCGTAGTTTACTCCAGTCACGTGAGTTTTGGGAAGAATATCTATTTTATATCTGCTATGTGGCGATTTTGTGATTTATCGTTCAGGTGATGATCTTGCATGTAGATTTACATGATTATGTAGCGGTGTTATGATTGCAAATGATTAGCATTATCGGTAGTGCATTGTTATTTGTCAGTCTTAAATCCCATTATCAACCATCCAGTTGCTGGACCAAGATGGGATATTTTCTTGTTGCCAATGGTCCGTGGTTGGGTATTGTCTATTACTATTTTGATGGTATGGCGTTGGCTCAGATTTCTACCTATGCTTTGCTGATGATTATCGTTGCGTCAGTAGAGGGATATTTTTATGATGCGCTATTTGATCGTTGTTGTGATTGGGCATATAGACTCAAGACTTTATATCGTAAGCGTAAGCATAAATAACATATGAAAACCATTAACGAATCATTTATGTGTTTACACTGTAAACAGCTTGTGCCCGAGGCTCAGGGGACTTGTCGTAACCACTGCCCATATTGTCGAGTATCACAGCATGTAGACTGAGATATCCCAGGCGATAGATCGACCAGCTGTGCATGAGTGATGTACCCAACTACCTACGAGATTGCCAATGGCATGATCAAAGTCAGCTTTCAATGTATCACATGTGGTAAAGTACATCGCAATAAGACTCTACCTGATGACGATATGATGGTGCTGGATGAGAAGATCGCAGAATATAAGATCATCTTGGAGCGTAAGTATGTGGAGCAGATGAGGGACGAACCAGTCAAGACCAAGAAGTGGAAGGGGAGAACAATCAGAAAATAAATTTCGAGTTGCGAAAAACAGATGCTATCACTATAATGGTGGTAGTATTTTTTTATGTTTTGATATATAATGAGTGAACTATTTGATCAACCCAGTAAAATCAATCTTAAGAAGAATAAGCTGTGATCAGCTGCAGATCTTGAGCGTAACCTACAGTCAGATATCTATTGTTCATCAAATGATAAACTATTAACTGTTAAAAATTGAGTTTGAAGAGTGGGATTTAAATGAGATTTTGGTTATACGTTCGCATACCCTGAGAAAGTATGAGAAATTTATCAAGAACAATGAGTGCCTGTTTTTGAATGTGATAACTGGGAACAGGCTACATCTCATCTTAAAGAATATTTTGATAGTTATAAGGATGACTGTATCGAGCTGTGGAAATTAGATAACTGGAAATCAATACCTAAAAACAGTGCTGCTTCATTTGATTTCTCTCGCATGATGCATGAGTGGAGTTGAGATCTTCATATGCCATACTTATGATATATGAAAAGATGAGATACATATCTATGATGACAGAAACGCAGCAAAAATAACGAAACATTTGCTACCTATGTGCCGTTGACAATTGAAGGAAAGCCAATTCGTATTAGAAATGTAGGCATGGCTTCAAGAGTGTCACTTGATACACCAGATGATCGTGCATGTCTTATTACCTTATTTAGATCAGGAATAGCAGCATAAATTTATCCAAATAAACCACCAGCTACTATGTCCGAGTACGGAAGTGGCTGGTTTTTTTTCTGTTCTGATTCGGTAAATGCGGTGACATCGACAAGATTATTTCGCTTATTATTGGCGTGTCATTTGGTCCATCATCGCTGGACAGACGTTAGTGATACTTGCTTATCGAGCTCCATCCATAGTCATTGGTTGGCTACTGGTTTGCGTGCAGCAGTGCGTCGACCATTACGTTTTCGATTGGAGATTCGAGATTCGATACCATTCTTCACATACTGACTATCGGTGATGAGTTTGGCTGACTGGATTCATTGTTGATTACACCACTGGAGGGCGGAGATTGCTCACAGGAGTTCCATCTGATTATTAGTGACATTGGCGTAGCCATCTGATAGAAGTGCAATTTTCGATCACTGCTCATCGAGAATGACAGCAGCTCGTCAGCCATATCATGGATTACCGATACAGGATCAGTCAGTGTAAATGGTTATCATAAAGGACAAGCAAGAAGAATAAGGACAAGATTGACAAGATGATATAATGATGATATTGTGATCGAAAGCAAGAAAATTTATTTTCTACTTATTTTATGATAGAATCTTGTGTTGCATATTGTTTTATCAAATATTGTTTAAGGCGATGATGATTGATAAAATAGCATTGATCACAATTTAGTCGCTTATTTTCGTGTTTTAATAAGATACTTTCTGGCATATCTTTAGCCCTCGCCTCTCATAATATTTTATCAAAATATATTGTTGGGTGATCTATTGTATTTTTGGTGAGTGCATATGTGCCAATAAGTGACCTATGATCAACTAATTCGAATAGTATGTTTTGCTCCTTTAGTTCATCAATATTTTCATAGATTCGCCCAACTAGGTCCAATAATTTTTCATAATTCTTGTAGGCACAGAGATGTGGTAGATTTTTAGCTGTGAATATCATTCATTGTTCTAGTGGTTTTGGTTGATATAGTAGTTCAATAATATTGCTTGCTATCTCTTCCGTTAGATATTTAATTGTAGCATGGTGTGGGTCTTTGTTATTAATATAATAGGGTGAGAAGATATTAATTTGACCATTGTTTTGAATTCATATGATATGCTCATAAGGATCATATTCTTTAGGTTTAATAATCTTTTTGGGGATTGCGCGATAGAGCTGCGTTGTTGATATTGTTGGTCGTTTACATAGTTGTTTCAATATTTGAATTAGTGCATTACTACATCCAGAATCTGCGCTGTATTTTTGAAAATATTGGTATGCTAACTCATGTAGCTGTGTATTTGCATCATCATTGTTTTCCATTGAGTTTGTATGATTAATAATTGTTATGATGATAATCATTTATTAGTCTTTGTCAATATCTCCTTTCACTACATACTCAGCAACATCGCTGATGTTCTCTTTGATCTGTATAATATTATCCTTGATAGCGGCAAACTGCTCGTGAGAGTCGCGTAGGCGCTGAGCGATGTGTTTGAGTTCTTTGTTGAAGAGGAATATCCATGCAATGGCTTCTGTCCCGATGAATATCATAAACCCAATCACCAGCATCCATCGTGTCCCCATGATCTGTGGAAATGCTGCTCCGATGAGGAAACTAGGCACAAAGGTAGCTCCAGCTCGGATGAGAGTGGATAACACCGAGTTGAGTCAGAATCTGACAATATTCATACGGCCTATCCCAGCCAGCATCGGGAGGAACGATCTGATATGGAGAAATTTACCAATATAGAAGACTTTATCGCCGTATTTTTCGAGAGCTGCTTGAGCGCTGTAGAGGTGCTTCTTCTTGAAATACCACGTATCGGGCCTCTCATAGAACGCTCTACCGACCTTGCTGGACCAATAATATCATAGGAGATCTCCGGCTACAGTAGCCATCACTGCGAAGATGAACATAAACATGGCTGACCACCATCTATGATTGGCTCACAGGATGAGTCATGATGTGTACAAGAGGAGATCTGCTGGGATGAGAAAACCAAAAAATATCCCCATCTCGAGGATGAGTCAGATTGATATAATAATAATAGCTAGGATTGTTGGTCGTACACCTCCTGATGAGATATTATCATAAAACTGTTCTTGGATTTGGTTCTCCTGGGCTGATGGTGTGGCGGTGGTAGTTTGGATTTGTGTGCTTTCCATGATTGTTATTATATTGCTGTGTTGTAATTAGTGCAACTATTGGTAGCTATCATCATAGATTTGGTGCGATTTTCTACGGTCAAAGTAGATCTACAATTGACATCATATTGTAGTATCATTGTATGATTTTTCACTTATTGCTGATGAGATTATTTTGATTTGGATGATATGAGATAGGGTCTATTTGATGCTCATCTGATGATGATTTTTTTGGGCAACGTTTCTCTTGAAATTGTGAGTTGGATGAATATATGATACTCACACATGCAAACACATGATGTTGTGTCGATTTGTTAAGTTAATACTATATATTGTGTTTAATTTTATTCTATAAGTTGTGATATTATGGCTATCGTAGGTAAGAAAAAGGTAACAGATGGGATCAAGTTGGATGGTAGTACTGGCGTATTCCATAAACTATATGTAGATCAAAAAAGAGCAATCTGGTTCCCAGAGGAACTCAATGTGCATCAAGATGCAGTCGACTGGGGTAACATGACCGACAAAGAAAGATCACTATTCACCAATCTCATAGGATACTTCATTACGTCAGAATTATTGGTACAAAATATTATAGGAGAGTCGTTTTTCCCTTATATTATGGATCCAAGAGCCAAGATGGCGATGACTGTCCAGATGTTTATGGAGGATATTCACTCTGATTTCTTCGAGATGATCCTCAATACCTTTAACATGGATAGAGATACTGTCTATGGACTTACAACGACCAACCCACTCTTATATAAGAAGCAACAATGGGTAGCGAAAGCAGCTGACAAAATCAGTGTTGCTAGCTGATGAGTAAATCCTGATACGATTGAGGGAAAGAAAGCGATCCTGCACGCGATCCTGATGAGTAATATTATCCAAGAAGGAATTTTCTTCTACTCAGCGTTTGCCCTGTTCCTCGCAGTACGTGAGACTGGCAAGATGAAGAATGTGTGTAATGGTATCGACTTGGTATTGATCGATGAGTCAATGCACTTGAAGCTCGGTATTGAGATGATACTGACCCTTTTGGAGGAAAATCCAGAAATCTGACAAGATGCAGAGTTCGTCGCACATATCAGGTCTACGATTGTGGAGTGTACTGAGCTTGAGCTTGAGTTTGTGCAGAGTCAGTTTGGTAATGGCTCGATCTATGATCTCAGCTATGCAGAGATGGAACAATATATCAAATATATTACTGATCGTAGACTCGAAGAGCTTGGATTTGCACCACATTATCTCATCCAGGCCAACCCTCTCAAGTTCCTCCAGAAGCAAGACTTGATGACACTTCAGAACTTCTTTGAGGTAACGCCTAACCAGTATACGAATTTTTAAAGCTAAGAGGGTGAGAAGCTAGGATGATTTAGTTTGTAATATGAGAATATATATGACTCAGTATGTAGGAATTATTGAATGAACCAGTAATAAGATTAACGTTACCCCATATGCGACTAATAATTTTATTAACGATAGTTGACAAAATGGTATATTGGTCCGTGAAGTATATCATGTTTTAGCGAGTGGGAAAAATATTATTGTAGATAGTGGTTCTGCCTCGATGATGTATTCTAATTATGGCATATCAAATAAGAACCTTTTTGAGGAGGATCGCTTAGTAATACCTTCATGAAAGCCATTTGGGGCAAGGACTATGTGATATCGTTTCAATTGAGATATTTTTGAACTCTTTATACCTGCATATAACACAGAGAAAGAAGAATTATCATTAAATGGTCATAGCACTTTTCGTCCTTGATTTGATAATATTCTTCTTGAAAGTAAAGAGATTGATTGAGGTAAGAATATAGTAATAATGGTAGAAGTAGATGATGACTGTGTGGATGCATTTGTAACAAACAGTGGCTTCTCATGACCTAATGATGCTGAACTAATCTTGCCAGATCTTACAGTAGAAGATAAAATTGTACCAGAGCCCATAATACAGGATTCATCCAATAAGATAAACTTACTCAAGCTTAGTGAAGATGTGCTTATACCTGATAGAATAAGAATGCCGAGAGAATTGGTTCCGGGTACAAAAGAATACTATGGTGGTGTTCCTTTGGAGATAGTCGATCAGAACTACAAAGAACGATGATTTGACGAGAAACCCTATAAAATTACTTCTCTTTCGGGATGAATAGAGATACCAAATATGAAGTATCTTAATCTTTCTCTAAGGTATAATGAATTTATGGAATCTTATAGATGTTATGTGATTGATGGGAAAATATCATTTCTTCTTAATTGATATGAAAGAGCTAAAAGTGTGTGGTAACATCTAGTATATTTATTTTAATTTTATAACTGTTCAACAATATAATGTCCAAATTTGTAATCCATCGCGATGGTCGTCAGGAGTCATTTACTACTGAGAAGATTATTGACGCTATCAAATATATTCTCGAATGAGCACAGATTGGTGATCCGTTTGTCGCGATGTTTAAAATTATCAAGAATTTCGAATTGAAACTTCCTGATCAGGTGACAACATCTGAGATCGATCAACTCCTCCTCAAGTCCATCGAATCACTGATCTCTGAAGATCCTGACTATGATGTGATCGCTACTAAGCAGCTCATCAAGATCACCAACAAGATGGTCGACAAGCAGGTCTCATCATTTAGTGAATATATCCGTCGTGGTGTCGAATTGGATATTTTGGATAAGAGATTGTTGGATTTTGATCTTGGGACACTGGAGCTGAGCATCAACACAGACTATGATAATAACTTCAACTATTTTGGTCTATCAACACTGCGCAATAAATATCTCATCAGAGATTATGACCAGAATCTCCTCGAAAAACCACAGTGGTTGTTTATGAGAGTCGCAATGGGACTATCACTGATTGAGTCAGATAAGGAAGCATTTGTACTACAACTATATAATAAATTTGCACAGCTCAAATATACTCATGCAACTCCAACACTGTTCCACTCAGGTACTAAGGTGCCACAGCTGAGTAGTTGTTTCATCAATGTGGTAGAGGATAATATGGAGCACATCATGGACAAGGCCAAGGAATGTGCACTGCTTGCAAAATATGCAGGTGGTATCGGTATGTCAGTGACCAAACTCAGAGCCACAGGATCACATATCAAGGGTATTAATGGACAATCATCAGGCCCGATCCCATTTATCAAAATTTATGACTCACTGGTAGGTGGTATCATGCAAGGAGGTAAGCGTAGAGCCAATATCGCGATGTATATGGAGCCATGGCACTACAACTTCCACGACTTCCTGGATCTCAAAGAGACCAACGGTCACGAACATCTCAGAGCGAGAAATATCAATACTGCGGTATGGGTACCAGATGAATTTATGAAGAGAGTGTTGGCTGACGATGTATGGTACATGTTGGATCCCAATGAGTGTAAGGAGTTGACTGAGAGCTGGGGAGAGGAGTGGGAAGCTCACTATCGCCGTTATATCCAGCTCGCTGATGAAGGCAAGCTCAAGCTTGTCAAGAAGATCCAAGCACAAGAATTATATAGACAGATCTTGATCCAAATGGCCAAGACTGGTAACTACTGGATTAACTTCAAAGATACAGCTAACCGTGCGTCACAATCACCAAACTACGGTCTGATCCACTCATCAAACTTGTGTACAGAGATCTTCATCCCAAACCGTGGAGACAGTACTGCAACTTGTACGCTCGCGAGTATCAACTTGGGTAGATTTGTCCAGATCAAGCATCATGACAATCCAAGGGCAATGTCATATGAGGAGAAGCTTGGGTTAATTGATACGGCTGACTTGATCGTAACGGTTAAGCTTGCGACTCGTGCACTGGATAACGTCGTCGAAATAAACTACTATCCATCACCAGATGCGAAGAAGAACTCCATGGATCTCAGGCCATTGGGACTAGGAGTATCATGATTTGGGGACTTACTCATCCAGCTCAATATCGCGTATGACTCACCAGAATGTGTCAGAATTAGTGAATATATCTCTAAAGTTATGTATGATGCTGCGCTTGAGACTTCTGAAGCATTGGCAGTAGAGAGAGGTGCATTTGCAGATTATAATCCTGAGACCTATAGCTACAAGCCTCGTCGTAATTCATTGCTCTTGGCTCTGATGCCTACAGCAACTACCAGTAACATCGTAGGAGCATCAAGCTGTATTGAGCCATACTTCTCAAACGTATATACTCGTGAGATTATCTCTGGTAAGTTCACTGTAGTCAATACTCACTTGGTCAATCAACTCAAAAAAGCTGGTATGTGGAACGAAGATATCAAAGGACAAATCATCGCTCATGGTGGAAGTGTACAGAATATCGAAGATCTCAAGGATGTGATCGATAGACCAGTATTTAAGACTGTATACGAGTCATCACCACTTGCTCAAGTAGATGTAGGAGCAGCATGGCAGAAGCACGTAGATCAAGGTATCTCTCGTAATATCTACGGAGCAGCTAACTGGAGAGATAAACTGTTTGATGTATATATGTATGCATGGCAGCAAGGTCTCAAGGGTACCTACTACTGCTTTATCGAGAAGGATATCCAAGGTGAAAAGTATACTCAAACAGTCAACAAGCGTGGGGTCAGAGCATGATTCTGATCAACAATCCAGATGGATAGCGATGCAGTTGCTGTTGCGAAGGGCAAGGAAGAAGGACAAGGACAAGAAGCTCCAGCAAGATGATTCGGAGCAGTAATTACACAAACCCCCTCGGCTACGCCGTATCCCCCTTATCAGGGGGAATGAGAAGTTATGGTACAGTGACTCACCAAATCACAAATCGAAGCTAAACTCATCGCAGAAAAATGACAAGAATATGTTGATAAGCTCAAAAAATGAGAACTATATGACTGATGTCCTACTAACCCATTTGAAGCGGTGATGTGTGAAGCTTGTCAATAATATAGCTAAAGGGGAGAGCTAAAAGCTAAAGGAGAAGATGCACGAGAGTGTGTCTTTTTGTTTTGTTAAATATCTATTGACAATACTTATTACTTGCTTATAATGGCTAAATAGAAAATTTAGTGTGGCTAAATAACCTAGAAAACAGCATAATAGAGCTGTTATTTAGAACTAATTTAGCACAATGACTAAATGTTATG
>JAYSSF010000063.1:0-14728 GCA_043720715.1 bacterium | reverse complement strand
CGAGAAAACGCTGTCCTGAACCACAAATTTGACTTTCATAGCTAATTGTAACTTTTGTAATCAAGATCTACTTTGATGGTTATTCAGCGTTTCCTTAATTAGAATTAAATTGACTTCAATATAATAATAATTATAATACGATTTTGTAGGAAGCGGAACATGCACAAGCTTACTATGTCATCTTATTCCCCTGCTTATATATGATCATGACTCTACATGTTGATTCTCATACCAAAAGACTGACGATATCCACCATCATAATAACAGACAACTTATTGTATGGGATAAAAGATATTGCTAAGCAAATATCTCAATGACTTACCGAAGATAAAATCATATTGGCTGAAATGATACATTGAATATCAAATGATATGCTCCTTGGAGCGCAAAATACTAAGCAAAATATTGATGCCAAAGTACAGTCTATTTTAGAAAAAGCAATATTTCAGCTACGCTATAATTGAGTATACTCTCGCACAAGACGAGCTAAACCACTTTATCAAAAATTAGAGCCGCTATGTAGAAAAAAGTTTATTAATATGAGTGAACCAATCAAAGTACAGGTTGGTGATCGAGGTGGTAGCTATACCAATATTAAATCCATTATGTATAAATCTCAACTCAGCGAATGACGTGACAATAGGCACGAATGACATAACTGAAAGACATTTAAGATTGTAAACGGAGATGGATGAACACAAAGAGCAATTAGTTATTCGTGACCCCCACAACAAGACCTAAGATACTGATGTGATATTATTGAACTACATGCCAAACCATCAGATAAACTATTTGATTGATATCATGATACAGCCGAACATCTTAAATAACATAATTTACTACCTATGATTTTATTACAATGCCTGAAGACTTATGATATTATCCTAAAGTTTCAAGACCCAATATCTGACAAACATCTTGGTCTCAGTGAATTAAGAATATACTATGCGAAATGTTTTCTTGTTCCGAGAAAGCCGACTATTACCCCGTTAATAAACTCAATGGAAAATGATCAGAGGTGTCTCAGATCTCTGATATAAATGTCAAAAATCTCTCCTAGTCTCTTCTAGTATTTGATGGTTACTTGATTATATATTAGCACATGAACATAACTATATGACCAGACGAAGCCGACCAGAGATTTGATCGTTATCTGCGTAAATTATTTAAAAAATATCGCGAGATCTGACTCGGTGATATTTTTTCGTGGATTAGAACGGGTCTCGTCACAGTTAATGGTCGCAAAGCCAAGCAAGACTATAGAATCAAGCGCTGAGATATAATTGAGGTTTCTAATATTAAGGAGATTGAAAGTGCAACACATCAAGTATTTAACACAAAACTGGGTAGACAAACTACGAAGCCGAAGATGAATATCGCAAATCTCAAAAAACTGATCATCTACGAAGACGGTAACTGGATCTTCTGGAATAAGCCAGCAGGAGTTGTGATTCACCCAAGTACCAACCACTACAAGGATGCCTGTATGAATGATTACCTCGAGCAATACTTGGGATTTGAGGATGATGGCGACAGTGAGACATTCAAGCCATCGTTTTGCTATCGTTTGGATAAAGACACGTCTGGCGTACTAATTGCAGCTAAGACATATGATGCACTCAAGCACCTCAATGAGATAATCAGAACTCGTGATGAAGGTATCGAAAAATATTATCTCGCAGTCGTCGTCGGTAAGCCAGTAAATCAGACCATCGACGCACCCCTATTCAAATGATTTAGTGAAAAAATGTGAAAGGGTCAGACCTTTGTCAATTATGAAAAAGGCGTAAAGGCGATCTCAATTATCGAAACACTACAGACCATTGATCATCGTGATTTAGGTGAAATATCTCTCATTAAGGTTAAAATTTTAACTGGACGCATGCACCAGATCCGTGTCCACTGTACTCACATTGGTCATCCAGTACTATGAGATATCGCCTATGGCAGTAAACAACATAATGAGATTCTTGCCAAGAAATATAGTATCACGAGGCAACTTCTTCATTCGTATCAGTATGGTTTTCGTAGTATGGATGATAGCTGGATCGAGCGTAGTTGTCCTGCTCCACAAGAATTTGCATTTTTATGACTATATGTGTAAAATAGCTATATCTATATACAACCCTCCTACAAAATGGCAGTAACCATCGAAGACTCTAATATCAAGAAATTTGGTGTTCCGGACATAATTTTGTCGTTTTTTAGGAGATCAGTCCCCAATCTTCTCCTTGCACTAAAATCAGAACAACTCTTCAGATCTAGTTCTACGCTAGCTCAACTATGTGATACTCTGAGCATTAATAAAGATATTGCACTCGATATTCAATGTCAAAATCGAGCACAGTCTGATCAATGAAAAAGTTATTTTGAAATATGTAACAAATTACTAACACACAGCAATAATATAAACACTAATGATAATGAAAAAAATCTCTCTTTGTTATTTGAAAAGTACCAAGAAGTAATTACTAATCCTATCCGTAATAACATAGGAACCGAAACGGTAGCTTGAGATTATATTGAATATATCTGGTCACTTGCTAATCCATGGTCGCTAAAAGATTTCATCCGATGGGTGATCGAAAATAATTATTGTATAGAAAGATCTAATGCAATGACGGCGATGTGAGATGACTCAAAAAAGGAACTCTCTAGATTTCTAAAAGTTATGAAAAAGTTTCAAGAAGGAATCTTTGCAACAAAAAACTAACCATGACAGCTAGTTTTGTGCAGGCCCTGCAAGACTCGAACTCGCGACGCGAGGCTTTGGAGACCTCCGCTCTACCTCTGAGCTAAGGGCCTAGTATGTGAGTGTATAATGATTATGAGATCTGTTTCAATCACTAGTTTTTCGTTTTACTGAAACGAATAGAAACCGTACGAATATCTCAGCTACTAGCGATATGATAAGTCGCTGCTTGCGTGCCTCACGCATCAAATAGAGACAAGTTATTGGCTTCTCAGGTAGTCTCATGTAATATTATTCATGTACCAGCGAATATCACTGACTTATAGGCGAATCATCCATCAAGTCATAAAATGCGATGTTCACGATCGGTAAGTGCGACTCAATACTGATCTTCAAGGTTTGTCATGAGACGTCTATAACGTGACGGTATCGATAATCTATATGAGATCTGCATTTGATAGTCTCATGGGCTCAGTGAACTAAGATCGAGAATCGTATCATACCCATCAATTACTGCCAATCAATCCTGATCTACAACCTCTACGTGCTTGGTGACAAAGGTGTCTATCTTACTATATGATTGATTAATATCTCGTAAATATAGATGATAGGGGTCAAGATCGGTGATTCGTCATAGTTGTTTAAGGGTCGCACGGAACTTGCTAGAAGCATCAGGTAGATAAATCTGCATCATGCCCTGCTGATGTAATTGCTTATAGTTTGATAATGCCTGACCTAGTAGTGAAATCCTATTGTCCAAGAGATATTGACTCATGGTAGTGAGGTAGAGTTCCTTCTTGAACGAACCCGTATGACCACGAATCAGATCTACTGATGCGTTGAGAAATTGCCATCTCCAAAGCTGATCCTGTAATGGCGGCACTAATGCAGTGATGGTTTTGGTACTCATAAATACTACTCCATCAATCCTGGTATTATAGGTTTTGTTGTAGATTGATGCGATCACGCGGCCATCACGATCAGTAAATCCAAACTTATTGCCAGCGATAAACGTAGCACTAGTGTGTCATAGATAGTTATTGGTTCGCTCGGGAAGATTGAGAGATACTCAGGAGTTGATAAATGGGACTTCATATGAATCATGAACCTTGATATCTTGCACTAAACCACTCGTCAAAGTAACACGGATAAATGAACCATAAAATCATCCATTGGGTCTGACTTCTGCACTGTTTTGGAGTAGAATCAGGTAAGTCTTGGGCTCACGATATCATAGATAATCAAGTAGTAACTTGCGATGTGGATAGAGCTCACATCATGGATGAGATTGTGATCAAGTCAGACTAGTTACTCATCCCTGCGAAGAAGAATTGCAATACTCCTCATACCAGTCGTCATAGAGCTTGAGGAGTTGACTTGATGGGATGGATTTGTGCTGTTGGATATAATTGATCAGAGTAAGAGCCGTACGCTGGATCGATGGGCTATGAATCACTGAACTTGTAAATGATTTAAGATCTCATAGAGATAGTGGTTGGGTTCTAGTCATCAATTGTTGTAATCACCACGATATGACGAAAAGTATTAATAAAAAAATAATTATCAACCACCAGGTAAACCTACGCCACTGAGTTGGCTTTGCTTGTGTTGTAAATCACATAATATTGGGAGCTTTGGCTGTCATAAGATACTAGAATAGATTGGATATGGTTTCACTGGCAGCAGATCGTCGTGTCTGACTATCTTCTATGATTTCCTCTGACTGCTGAAATGACGAAAGTGGAGGTAGATCAGTGGTAGTTTCAAGCTGTGGATCGCGATAAATAGCAGGATAGTTCTGTTGAATATATCTCTGATCATCTTGACACTGACTATTGCGCTCAGAGATAGTTGTATTATATGCTTTACTGCTGTTGTATAGTTGCGTGATACGAGTACCATAGTCATATGATTTTTGTACTTGTCACTGAAGTTTAGCAATATAAGTCTTCTGTGACTCGATATACGCTTGTTTACTGTCTGTGATACTGCGATAGGTGTGATAGAGCTCATCTGACCTCTCACGATAATATGCAATTGAACGAGTTACTGCTGCTTGATAGTTTTGCTTCTGTGCTTTATTGATAAGCTTTTGTTCTCTGATATCAAGTTCGAGTAGAGCATATTCTTCCAGTTTGAGGCATGATTTGGGATCCAGTAAGGATGGTAAAATGATCGATCATACGCTACCCGATACCGCCTGTCGAACATCTGATGCGCCGTATGAGCCATAACAGACCTGATCGTACAATCATGACAAGTTAATCAGCGCGACGCATCATCCATCATTAGGCAGAGGAAAATAATCATACACGGTTGTTGTCGCTCATCCAGAGAGCTCGCCAGTAAACGAATATACTACCTTATTATTGACGACGAGAGTCGCTCACCGTAGGTCGACTCATGACGATAGCAGTGAAGTAACACTGACTGACTCTGTCCCATCACGATCATTGCCTGGCCCATCTGCTATTACTTGGGAAATCTGTAGTATTGTTCATCTTGGTAGTTGAGATGGTGCCTTGAGCGACTCTTGGGGATCTACAATTTTATCTCCACTAATAGCAAATCATTGACCTTGAACACTATCTTGTAGTCTATCATATCTCTCCTTCCACTTGGTATAGAGGTCATGATAGTAGGAAGACTGACTCGCACTGGAGGATCACCCGCTTGGGTAGTTAAATATGCTTTGAGTCTGACACAACTCATGTCCGGTACTGCTCGAGATCGTTAGCTGTAGTGTGGCAAGCACTGCCTGTGAAATCTGAAAGAAGCCTGGGTTACAAGTATCCATACCATTAAATATGAGTCATGATCGCTGGCACTGATAGCTACTTGCGTTGGTGAGCTCTTGGTTATTTAGTGAGGCGATGACATTGATCGAAGTTCCAAGGCGAAATGCTGTCTTGTTTTGACTAATAATGGCACAAGTATACTGCTCTTGTACTACCGGTACTTGTACTGTGATAGTGTTAGTCAGTGTCTGCTGATGGATTGCTCCGTAGAACATATACTCATCTTCACAGATCAGGGTGGATCAGCTATATTGTTGGTAGATGACACGATGAGATCATGGAGCGAACGACTGTCATAATGAACAAGAGTTCGTAGTGGAAGTCACTCAATCAACCAACCGGGAGCTCGAGCCACAAGCTGAGTCGACCAAACTTCCTGATACGGTGAATCCTGCGGAAAATGAGCCAGTATCATATCATTCATTGACTGCACTGATGCGACATCATCCGATCTGTGGAAGCTGTACTGATTGATTACATGAGGAGAGGATCGCGGGAGCTTGATGAGTAGAGAATAGTCTTGTATCTCAGGATAATGATGTGAATGAACTTGCTTTGGTGGCTTGTGTGGCTGAGTAGATAATCGAGTCAAAGATGTTTCATGATAACGCGTCCGTAAGAATCAATGACTCGCCTCCATCGGTCAAAGTGATGCCTGGGACTACTACGACATTGTCAGACAAGATGCCACTCGACGACTCAACAATATATCGAACTCATGGCTCTGGAACAACAATTGAGAATGTTTTGATACTGTCAGATGTCCCTAGTCCAGCAATACTAAGTGATCATGAGTAAGGAGTAGAAAATGATAATGCAAGATGCTCACCCACACAGTCAGCAAACGGATATACTTGAACAATATTGATAGTTCATGTCAAAACAACTCCTGTAAGTATAATTCAAGTGGTAACAGATCAAGTGGTAACAGATCAAGTGCTTGGAGGAAATAGACTCAATCACCATACTACTCATGGATTGCCACGATGTCATGAAATAATGTTTGCATTATGACTTGTTGGTGTCACCTGCCAGATCTGCTGTAGAAAATCATATTCTCGAGCAGCAGATTGGTTGTCAGATCATACTACCTGTATAGTAGTGAGATTAAGTGAGTCAATCACATCGCCACTATAAATCAGCTGTAATGAGCGAATAGTAGTATCTGTCATGGATAATCACTGCCCAGATACAATATCAAATCATGAGGAAATTACCATCGCGAGCGTATCTCCTATCACTGCGCTCTCGTTGGTTCATAAATTGAGTCATACCGTCAATAGTGAACTCTTGGATCCAGAAATCGTAATTGATCATGAGAATGGATCTCATCGGTTGGTAATCTCAATATATTCATCAGTACCGTCGATCCTGACTTCAGTAATACTGAGCTGTGGCGATGGATTTGGTAGTACGAATGATGTCATGAGCGCAAATGATGCTATACGAAGCTGTGGCTCATCTCAGTCACTTAGATAAGGGATTTCTGATAGATTTTGTTCGATGGTTCACTGTCAGATGGTTGCCTGAGCTGACCCAATGATCAATACTTCTCCCGCTGTGTCTGACGATCATGATCAGACCATATCGCCTGATAAGTTGGACACAGCATCTGTCTTACTTCATAATTCGGCATCAGGAGAAATCATAGTATCAGATTGGTTAATCGAAGACTGAGTGTCACTATCAGCGACAGGTGGCGATTCTGGTTGTCAAGATTTGTCTGACATAATGTCGATAGAATTTCAAGTGTCTGACGAATCAGTTGTAGTAATATCTTCTACAAATAAAGCTTCTCACGATCATCAGATCGAAATTTCGACATCTTGTGCGACAACTCGAGTTAGACATGTCTGACATAGTATGACAATAATAGACATTCGACTTAGACATGTCTGACATATTTTGACATAATACGACAGCAGATAATATTTGTCTGACATTTGTATGATGGAAAGAATATAAAAGATATAATAATGCTTTATATAACTAATATCTCTCGAACTTTGACATGACTGCATTTGTCTGACAAAGCACGAAATTGTTGGCTGAGTCTGTCAGCGATACTACGACATATCTGGACACAGATAGACAAATCTAGTGAAATCGCTGTCAAATTGCAAGATTATTTTGTCAAACAGTGTCAATAGTGATTTGACATCATATGACACGCATATCGAGCACCATAAAAAATGTCATATTACGTAGATGTAATCTGGCATCATTACGACAACAAAACCACGAATAATAGCATTCTTACTCGTTATACACTATGACACGGATCAGTCAGGCTGGCTTATTATAGCCTGTCATGCTAACATTTGGTTAGAGGATTTTTGTTTTTTATGCTTGTAGAGTCACTAAAATTCCGTATACCATCAACATATCAATACATCCAAATAGTGTATTGATCACTAAAACAAAAATAGTTTATTCCGTTCCTTGTATATCTTGGGGCCGAATCTCAACTCCCACCCGGGTAGGTGTTATTCATTTCGATTCTAAGACTGACTTTCTTAATTAGAACTTTATATCAGATTGTAGTAGTATATTACTCTCTCATATAAGCTTCTGTTTCAGGGGTTGTGTCGGTCTTAGGATCAACAACACTCTTGAACTCACAGGCTTATCCTATGAGTTTCTTTTTTTGTTCAAAAATGGGAAATGATTGATTTTTGCTAGAGATTGTGTAGATTATAGTAGATTTCACATAAAGATAGGAAACTACTACTGTCATGAAATCTACTACTTAGTGCATTATCTCGAGGCGTAAGTTAATCTTGGTTCTAAGTAAAATGCACTATATAGACATATTATTGCTTCTACCGATAGATGAAATTATTTCTTGCATCAAGTTTGTGTTTTGTATCTGATGTTATCAGCTCGCAAATTGATCTATCATGAAAAACTGTATGATGTATCTGGAATGCCGCAGATGCAGATGGAGGCAAAAATGCAGAGCGAAACCAACGAGACTATGAGTTTTTTATCCAACAATGAGCAACTACTATCGATATAGATTTGAAAAGCAATATAAATCTACTAGAAATACTCAAATCTATTGATATTCTGTTTGTATGATGATGAGATACCCTCTATCTAGCAGATCTCGCTCGTGAAGCTACACTAGTACAATATTTAGCAGATTTTCGAAAGAAATGATGAGTTTACTGTGGCACGAGTGCATGATCAATGCTTGCATGCAATGAAGTGTTCTATCCCCACCCATGACGTAGCACCCAAGGTCTGGAGCTCATCGATATAGCACTCATACCACATCGAAGCAATCCATCATTTGGATGAAAAAGACAAGAAAATCTTAGTAGAATGTATGAACATCGCAAACCCTATATCATGTTGACCGATATTGATGTATTAATTGTTACTAATGACCAACGATCCATCCAAAGATCTGCGCAACATACACTTGATTCTATCATTTGAACAAAAAAAGCAAAAAGATCTCAGTAGAACGCATCATTACATATAAATTTACAACCTTATAGCCAACTATGAAAAATGTCCTTATTACTTGAGCAAGCACTGGTTTGTGATTATCTCTCAAACAACAATATAAATCACAGTGATATGCTGTATACAACATTTCAAGATCAAGTGATGATTTTGTGTGTGACTTGAGTGATGAAACAAGCATTAAAGCATGCGCTATAGGGATTAAAAACAAACTTACGCATATTGATATTATCATCAACTGTACTGGTGGGTGAGAAACCAGATCAATAGATAATGTTGACTGGAGTATCGCTAATCAAGAATGGCAGCTAAATACTCTTGGCCATGCTCTACTCATTAGCGAACTACGAGATACGATTAAAGCCAATGGAACAGATATTGTTACTATCGGAGCTACCATATGATATAAAGCCAATGAGTATATGCCAATCTACAGTGTAGCTAAACGATGACTAAGGTGACTGGTGGAAAATCGAAGAGCATGACTTAAATGAACAAAAAGCAGGGTAATACTTGTAAGCCCATGATGACTTGATACAGAGTCAAATATTGGTCCTGATGGAAGAGAGACTATCATCTCACAACAGACCAATAAACCACTGGCAACCATGATACCAACCAAAGAACTCGCTGAATATATCTATCATACCACTAGTCTGCCAAAATCAATGGAAGTGTCTGAAATAATTATTAATAGAAAATAACCTATAACCTTTGCCTTATAACCTATAACCTAGTCATGAAGTACCATCTCAACTGAATCAAACAATATATCTCACTCAAGGATAATCTTGAAAATCTGGTCAAAAACATGACCATGAAGATCTTTGAGGTTGAGGATGAGATTGTGAATAATATCTTGCCCGATCTACTCGTGATCGGATACGTCACTGCCGTAACTCAACATCCAAACGCAGATAAACTCAAAGTGTGTCAGATCGACTGTGGTACTCATGGAAACTTCCAAATCTGTACATGAGGAGAAAATATCGTGGTAGATAAGTATGTACCAGTGGCGTTGCCTGGGTGCTATCTACCTGCGATTGATCTCAAGATTGAGCCAAGACCGATGAGAGGCGAGGAATCCAATGGCATGATCTGCTCCAAGGGTGAGCTGGGGATCAATGAGGATGAGGATCAGCACTGGATATGGCTCCTCGATGAGGATCTACATGATCTATCAGCTGATGACAAAGGCAAAAATATGAAGGATAAGTATCCATGGATGGAAAATGTACAATTTGAGGTCAAAAATATCGCAATCACTACCAGGCCTGACTTGACAGGGTACTGGGGAGTGGCTTGTGAGCTCAATGCGGTCTATGCTGACAGTGGCTTGATACAGTTTAACCAGGTACCTACCGTGCTCAACGAACTACAACACCTAAACATCAGCGAAGCACTCCATACTGCACCAAATGCTAGATGAGTACAGATCCAGACTGACCTATGTGCATGTTATAGCATGGTCGAGTTTGATGAAATTACGGTCAAGCCTAGTGACCTCTATCAGAGGATGATGGTCTATGGTACTGGAGCAGTCCCAAGGAGCAACTGGGTTGACTGGTCCAATAATTTTATGAATCTAACAGGACAACCAGTACACTGCTTCGATAGCAGTAAGCTCGTATGAGATATCATCGTAAGAACAGCTAATGATGGTGAGCAATTTATCGATCTGCTGTGAGGAGAACACGTACTACAAGCATGAGATATTGTGATTTGCGATCAGGAGAAAATCATAGCTCTCGCATGAGTAATCGGAGGGATGAACACAGCAATCAGCGAGACTACAAGTAAAATAAGTGTGGAGGTAGCACAATTTGACCCAACACAGGTACGTAAAACGGCTACAAGACTAGGACTGAGGACTGACGCAGCAGTCAGATTTGAAAAATATATCAACCCGTACTGGACACAATACTGTAGTATGATCGTGGCAGAGCAGATCCGTAAGCAGGCGACTAGCTTGGGTCAGGCCGACTATATCGGTATCAGTCACGTGAGCAACAGCGAATCCCCGTGAGTGGGGGTAAATACGATGCCAACTCGCACTCCTGTGACTGTGTCAGTAGCCAAAGCTCAGCAGTTCATCTGGGGTAGTGGGCAGGCGTACAGCGGAGAGCAGATGAAGAAACTCCTGGAGAATCTATGATTTATCATAAGTCTGGATGCTGATACGATGGTCTGTATACCACCAATCTGGAGATCGCCGGTGGATATTACTCATGTGCAGGATATCTATGAAGAGATCGGTAGGATCGTATGATATGAAAACCTGGGTACTCAAATACTCAAAATAAGTGCTACACCACAACTCAACATCATCCCACAGATTGTGAGGAAGATCGAAGATACGATGGTGATGAAATATGGCTATAATCAAGTCGAAACATACCTCTGGACAGAGCAGAAATATCTCGGATTACTTGGGCAATATGACGCAAGCTCATATACCCTCCTCAATCCTCTCAGTCCTGAGCAGACGATCATCAGACCGATGCTGTATCCAGGACTCGTCCAGTCTGTGGTCAAAAACCATAGAATGCATGATGAGGTCAAGGTATTTGAGACCGCACACGTGGTAGATAGTAACGGCGTAGAAACTCATCATGTCTGTATCGTGAGTTATACGGAAAAAAGTAAAAATGCCCTCGACGATGCCATCATCCAGCACAAAATAATCCTGTCAGACATCGTCGGACAGTACGACATATCTGCTACAGATAAAGCATATCTGCATCCTACCAAGCAGGGGAAGATAATGTTTAAAATCTGAGCAACAGCGAATACCCTAAAGGACTCTGCCCGAGAGGGTGGAATGATCTGACAGATTCATCCACTGGTCTGCGATGAACTGGGTCTGGATATTGACTATCAACTCGTGGTCACTGAAATCAATCTCACAGCTCTCATACAGCAAGGACGAACATGAGTCAAGTCAGGCAAATCATATCTTACCAACCAACATCATATTATCACTCGTGATGTATCATTTGGTCTCGCAGGTAGCGCGACATACGAGCAGATCCTCAGTATCGCTCAGTCTGCCAAGGGTATCGATAAGGTAGAGGTGTTTGATCTGTATCAACCAAGGACGGAAGATGGAGCAATATCGAATAAAGCACAAGATCAATCACAACAAAATAGCAATTCATCTGGTGATTGAGCTAGTAACGAATGAGATATTGACTCGAGAGAACCTGCTCCGACAGGAGAAAAAACATCAGCACCTGAGGGTTCTCTCAAGACGATCTGAGTGAGATTCACCATGGTCTATGATGAAGCTCCAAGTACTGAATCTGTCACTAAGAAAGTAGACTATATCGTAGGACAAATTGCGAAGATTGAAGGAGTGAGCGTGAGGTAATAATATTTACTAAAAAGTATTGACTTTTTATTTCTTATTACTAAACTATTTTAGTAATTTATACCAAATACTTAAGTAATATGAACAATCACATTTCACTGAAATCAATCGTCACTAATGAATCATACGAATTACCAACCTGATTAAAAAATAAAATCTGAAAATTTTCAAATTTTTCTCAATTAAACTCAACAGAGTGAAGAGAGATAATCCATTGAATTTTAGCTAACATGTGAATAGAGTCTGATTTTAACTCTCTTAACAAATTACTAAATTTTCTCAAGAAATTAGATTATTAATCAAAAAAAATAATCAACAATTACTTGAAATATTAGACCACCCAAACTTTATATTTGGATCATTTCCTCACCTCGTAACATTGTTTGCCTATAATAATGTAGGACACCCTAAAAACTCGATAAACAATATTGAAACTTTTTCTAAAACACTAGAAAGAATCCTAATCAAAGACAGCACTGGAATTGCATCATTTCTATGTTCTCATAGAGAGAATAAATTAGTTGAAAAACATTCTCTTACAAGAGATATTAATTTTACAAAAATAGAACAAATCTACCAACTAATATCTTGAATATTTGAAAATATTGACAAACAATTTGATCGAACAATTAAGCAGTCTTCTTGAGACCACATTTGAATGAATACTGTTTTCCCCTCTATATTCTTAAAGTATTTTATAAATTGAAACTTATACCAACTATCTAAAACGTTAGATGATCATTTTTCTCAGCTAGAAGCTTTCTCAAAAAATAAAAACTCTATTCACATAGAATCAACACTCAATCATTTTAATGATATTAACAAAAATATACTATTACTTACTTCAGAAAATATAGATTTTAAAAACCATGATCTCTATAAATTAAGTCTAACATCAAAAGTAGCTGAGATTGCCTATCATATGACACAAGAGGACATAAGCAGAATGATGTCCTATTATAAGCAGATATCTGATATCAAAAATTTACAAGAATTAATAGCTCTAAACACTAATAACGCAAAACAAAATTGATATGACTCAGATAATATTAATAATTCTATTGAATATTTTTTGTCAACCAATTCTTCAGCAAAAAAAACATTATATGAAACATTCTTTTATTACCTTTGGTGAAAAAACTCTAAAGAAAGCGGTGATATATGATTTTGATTTGATAGAGATCATGACAGATTCCAGAGTATTGCTTTTGGTTTATGATATAACGATAAAATAGCACTCGACAATTCCTATCCTCTGCTATACGCCAAACGTAGCGAAAACCCATCAAATAATATCAATAATATTTCTTTTAGACAATTTTGGTATAATAAGATTTAATTATATAAACAAAAAAATAATGATTAATAAAAGTAATGTTACTCTATATTGTCATAAAGATATAGTATGATTCTTTGTAGTCTCAAAACAAAAAGATAAGATATACTTACTAGTATACTGAAACATACCAGAGAAATATATTACTAGTGGACTTACTCTAAGTCAAAACAACATAAATGTAAAAATTAGAAATTTAAAAAAAATTAATAAATACTTTTATAGTTGTACTTTTAGTGAAAATAATGTTATTGAAATATGAAGTTTTCTAAATTATAGCAATATAGACACACTTACCAACTGATTTTTAACTAAACCATATTTAGATAATACAATATGAATTGAAGTTTGTAAAAGAATTAAAAAAAAATACCCATATGTTCAAATAATACAAAGTATTGACGAAGAAAAATCACTCATATATTCTCATTTTCCAGAAAATAAGGGCATATCAATTATAATAGATACAATATGGCAAGATTTTCTTCAGAATCAGATTGATTTTGATAAAATATACTCTATTATAAGTACAAAATACACTAAAGATATTGAAAAAGTACAAGGTGTTGATATCATTTGACTGGATATTGATTTTAATTTCCCACTAGAAATTGATAAAATCACATGAAATGGTAAAAAATACATGCTGATGTGTCCAATAACTAACTGACACTGACCGGAATCTCAAGTCAAATTAAGCACCGTAGAAAGAATGTATTTAGTTATTGAATCTATTATTGAATGAAACAGATTTTAATTATATGATGATGATCGAAAGTAGGAACTCACTTGGCCAATAAACTGTCGTCAGATGAAAATTACGAATGCCACATCACCCATAATCAAAAAGATAAACAAGAATTAAATAATAGAGAATATGCTTTAAATTTATTATCAAATGAATCTATTGAGCAATTTTGCAATTCAGTTAAAGAAATAACCTTTGATGCAATAATATGTTTAAGGAAACGATGATTAACCCATAGTACCCACCCTATTCTAAATATCAACCATATTTTCAGTCTATTTCACTAGTTTGAATCTCCAGTTAGGAGACT
>JAYSSF010000062.1:0-15126 GCA_043720715.1 bacterium | reverse complement strand
TCTCCTAACTGGAGATTCAAACTAGTGAAATAGACTGAAAATATGGTTGATATTTAGAATAGGGTGGGTACTATGGGTTAATCATCGTTTCCTTAAAGCAATGGAAGTAATATGTGACTTAATTATGTTTCTAAAAACAACATTCAAATTTTTAACAAAACCAGAATATCTAGCACTAGTAATATCTTTATTAGCTCTTACTTACAACATAAGAGTAAGCATAAAAGATAGACAATTCAGCCTACAAAAAGAAAAATATTTTAAATATCAACAGGTAGCAGAAAAAATAACCGCCAAAATAGCAGTTATAGAACATGATAGAGAAAGATATATAATGCGAATTGAGAACACTTGCAGTGCACACACAAAAGAAAAAACTATATTTATAGATAATATGGATGTTTTTAATACAGAAAAAATAAATAAAGATAGTGAAGAAGTGGCAGCATTACTACAAATTTATTTCCCAAATCTATGCTCAAAACGAGATAGTTGCTTACAAAATATGAAAGAAATATATTCCCAAGTTACCATAATAGATGCTAAATTACAGAATAAACAAAAAATAGATCGAAATGATACAGAAGATAACATCAACTGAATATTAGAGCAACTATGAGATAAACCAAAAGAAATGATTAATGATATGATTTCAAAACTAAAAGAACTAGAGGAATCAACTATGAATATATAAAAAAATCTCGACACCCATCGAGATTTTTTAGTATACATCAATCACCTTTGACCTATAACCTACTGTTCCTTCCTCTTCTTGAGAGCCTTCTTAATATCCTCAAGTCTATATCATCTTGCGAGTAGCTTCTGGATGATCACGACTGGCTCGAGCTCTTTGGCTGCAAACTTGTCGGTCTCCTTGATGATTCTGGTGATCGTCCCCTCCCCGATTCACTCTTCCAGCTCATTCACCACTTCCTTGAGGACTTGCTTATCCACTCACTTAAACAACAGCTTCTGCTGCATCAGTCACAGTGGCTTACCTTTTTTGACTACTTCTGAGTTGAGGTATAATTCAGCAAACTGACGATCGTCGATGTATTTCTTGGATTTCAAGATGACCATCGCCTCATCGATCTCCTCAAGGAAATATTGCTTCTTCATCAGCTGCGTACGCATCTCTTTTTCTGTTTTAGGATAGCGATACAGATAGTGCATTGCATAGTCCAGACATCATTTTGGTTTTGCTTGTGCCATTGCTAGTTATAAGGTTTATTAAAATGCCCCTTGAGGGTAAAAGGTTGTAAAGTTTGTAAGGTTTATAAGGTTTAATTATCTCAATTCAATACCTGTCCTTGCCTCTTGTCCTTATCCTATTTTATTGACTTCTCACTTTATTTCAAAAAAGACTTGACTTTGTATTTCATTTTGTTATGATGAATTTATTCTAAAACAAAAATTAAACGACTAAAAGGGTGTAAAAGCCCTAAAATATCATGGCAAAGAAAAAAAAACTCAAAAAAGAGGTTAAGAGCCTCAAAAAAGAGGTTAAAAGCCTCAAAAAAGCCGAAAAGGCTAAGGCAAAAAAAGAAACCGCCAAGCCTGTGAAGGCAACGGCAGCTCCAAAGGCTGTCACAAAAAAAAGGGAGGTGAAAGCAAACTAAAACCTCCAAAGATCGATATGGTCCTCCATGTCGATTTTATTTTCGATTGATAACTATATACAGATCTTGACTATCATTAGCCGTCAATCAAAAATATTCTAAGTTGTCATTTATCGTCTAAGTGTAAACCAGTAATCATGATAGCCTTAATATTGAAGATACATCCGAAATCAAAGAACAACTTAGGATACTTTATAAAAAACCATCTCATCTCACCATTTTACTCAACCAAAAATCCCGATCAAAATCGGGATTCATAGTGGTCAATTTCATATAGAGATTCACTACCGCGGTGCAAGCACAAGCGGTATGGTGATCTAAAAGTTTCTATCTACGAAGCAAGCTTCGAGGAAATCTTTTTGATTATTGAGCAGGAACAACTGCAGCGTCAACAACTGCAGCACCAGATACAGTAGTACCAGATACAACTACAGCAGCAGCTGCAGCAGCTTCCATAGCAGCCTTTTGAGTCATCATTGTAGCTTCCATAGCAGCTTGTTCAGCCATCTTAGCAGCATCAACAGCAGGATCTACAACAACCGTAGCTGTATCTGTAGCTACAGGAGCCTCAGCAGTCTTAGGAGATAGTGAACAACCAGCCAATAGAGTAATACCGAAAAGAACAGCGATTAATTTAGTCATAATGAAAATGTAAATAAATAAAATACCCTTCGGTTTTAGTCATCTGTCAAACATTTACAAGTCGATTTTTGTGATAAAATTCTTATATACTGTATATGAAAGATCAAAATCTTCCTAATTTTCCTAATTTTCCAACTCCTCTATCAATCTATATTGATGAAGCCTGACGCGGTCCCATAGCTGGTCCTGTCACAGTGGGTTTGGTCATAGGATCAGAGTCTACTGACCGATCATGATACGCAGACAGCAAGAGTCTCACAGCCAGACAAAGGGAACTATTGGCAGATAAGATCAAGTCAGACTCATCCATCATCCGAGCTACTGGCTCAGCCAGCGCCAAGGAGATTGATCGCAATGGTATTATCTGGGCTTTAAGATGGGCTGTGATAAGAGCAGCCTTCGTCATTGCGAGGAATGTAGTGAAACGAAATGACGCGGCAATCCAGTGAGTCAAAAACAAAGAGAGTATGGATCGCCACTCTCGTCCCTCGCTCGCGATGACGAAAGATCTCCTTAAAAATCTATGACCCATAACTCTCATCATCGACTGAAACCACACCTTCTGACTCCACACCGAACTATGAATCACAGTCAAAACTGTCATCAAATGAGATCGCGATATCCCACAGATCAGCGCAGCGAGCATCCTCGCCAAGACCACGAGAGATCATCATATGATCAAGATGTGAGCTACGTACTCATGATATGGATTTGAACAACATATGTGATATGGAACAGCCAAGCACTACCAAGCAATCCAGAAGCTAGGATTATGTGAGATTCATAGAAAGAGTTGGATTAAGTAAAGCACTCGTCATTGCGAGGAGCAAGGTACGAAGCGACGCGGCAATCCAGTGTGCAAAATTTTACCAACTATCTTTACATTTTTAGATAATTTTTGAGCCCAGTGTAAAACTGGGCTCGGTTTATTTTTTGTAATCAATATCTTGTTTAGCAAAATAGTAAAAACTATTTGCCAAAGAAGAACTCATAACTTTAATCTCTTCTGGAAGAATATTGTTCCTTGCCAGAAGATTCAAGATATGGATAGGCAGCCTATCTCGTTCTTCAAGCTTATACTCATCTAATCGAAACCATCTTTTCATTCTTCTATTTTGTTTAGTTGAGGTTGACTTATAATGAGTGTGTGTGTTTGCAAGGCATTTTATACTTTTATCATATGTCAACTAAACCATATTGCAAAAACATAGAGAATATACATATTTCGACATACTGGACATAAAAAATTATGTCCCTAAATAATAACCTTATAAACTTTATAGACCTTAAAACTTTATAAACTACTATGATCGACATCTACGATATCCAACGCTATACAAATTACGAAGTAGACCTCACATTGACTCCAGAGACACTCATGGAGCAAGTTTACTCGCCAGCAAGAAAATACTTGACCGAGTTAGATATCGAGCTTATCCAGAAAGCTTTTGAATTTGCCAAACACGCTCATGAGTGAGTAATGAGACTCAGCGGAGAACAATATATTATCCACCCTGTCTATGCAACGATCTACCTCATGAACATCCGCCCCGATGTAGCAACGATTCAAGCATGTCTCATGCATGATGTGATAGAAGATACTGACTATACTCAAGGTGATATCGAGTCCAGATTTGGTCCCGAAGTAGCCAAGTTATGTCAGTCCATGGTCAAAGTTGGTAAAATCAAATACCGCTGAGAAGAGCGTAATCTCGAAACACGAAAGAAGACCTTTCTCGCCATGGCAGAAGATGTCAGAGTAATCTTCATTAAGCTCGCAGATCGCATCCACAATACCCAAACTCTAAAGTTCCACCCTGAACCTGACAAAGTCAGACGTATCGCTACCGAAACCCTCCATATTCACGCCAGTATTGCTAAGAGGCTATGATTGTTTGATTTTCAACTTCTCCTTGAGAATGGAGCATTTGCTGTCCTTGAGTCAGAGAAGTTTGACCACGTGATGGAACATATGCTTGCATTTTATGCCAGTGAGGAAAACTATGTGCAAATGTGAATCGATAAGCTTACTGAAGTAATGATAAAAGAAAAAGTCCCCTACTTGACTATCAAAGGAAGGATGAAGTCGCCCTACAGAGTCGCTCAGAAGGTCTTTGACCCCAATCAGCCATATGATATTTATACGATCCATGACGTGCTTGCATTTAGGATTATCGTACCTACGGTATCTGACTGCTATCTTGCTTTGGGTAGTGTCCATGGTAGTTTTGCCCCCGAGATCAAGAAGATCAAGGACTATATCGCCAGACCTCAAGACAACGGCTATCAATCTCTACATACCAGAGTTTTTGGTCTCCTCCCCTTCCAGACTGAAGTACAGATCAGAACTCCAGAGATGGACGAGGTCGCAGAGTATGGTGTTGCTGCTCACTTCTCCTACGTAGAGGCCGGATCCAAATCTAAGACAACCGATACTAGACAGTCTCAATGGGTCCAGAAAATGCAAGAAATTGTTAAGCAATATCAAGAAGATTTTGATGGATTCAAGCATGAGATGAATATGGAGCTCGTCGACAAAAATGTGTTTGTCTATACTCCCAAATGAGATGTAATCGAGCTGCCTCCTGGAGCCACGATTTTGGATTTTGCATTTAGGGTGCATAGTAGAGTCTGACTTGCCTATCGCAATGGTACTGTCAATGGTCGTATCGTCCCAATTGATTATACGCTCAGCAATGGCGAGGTCATCCAAATCATCACACGAAGCAACAAAGAATCCTGCACACCAAGCTGGATCAACTATGTCATCACATCACAAGCTAAACAAGCAATCAATAAATACCTCAGAGCAAGTCAGAAACCAGCTCTCATCAAGTCAGCCATTGATCAAATTAATCAAAAATTGGTTGAATATAATTTGCCAATGATCGGTCATCCCGATAGCATCATCAAAAAATCAGCCGATCAAATGGAATGATCACTATTACAAGTGTATGAAAAACAGATCACTGCATATCACTGGATCAGGCAATATTATCCTCATATCCAGCAACAACAGCATGGGACTACTCGCATCAAACCAGTCATTAGTACCTCCGAGACACTCATCACCATCGATGGTGAGACCAAGCTAGATCATAGTTTATGTGGAGAGTGCAATCCTCAAGCACCAGACAAAATCATCGCCAAAGCGTGAGCTCATGGCATTAAGATACATCATATTAATTGCGAAAGTCTCAATATCATCTCTCATGATAAACTTTTGGAATGTCACCGAGGTAGTGATACCAGTAGCTGTGAGATGTATTATGCTCATTTTGAGCTTGAACTCGCAAATCATAACGGATCACTATTTCAGTTATTGACTCTATTTAAACAACTCAATATCAACATCACCAATATCTCATTTGATCACAACATCAGCGAGGTCTCTGGCGGTAGTATTACAGGAGAATTTAGTATTCCCAGTAAGATACACTATATTACCAAGCAGCTTGAAGACAATCCCGACTATAAGATCACATCTATCTCAATTTCATAGGGGCTCAGGATAGACTTGATTTTACATCATAAATGATTATATTTCTATCTAACAAATGGATATGCGGATGTAGCTCAATTGGCTAGAGCATCTTCCTTCCAAGTAGAATGTTGCGCGTTCGAGTCGCGTCATCCGCTCCATTTTGTTGATCAATGTAAGTAATTATTATATGCTCAAGAAGTGTGGAACTACACGGACTGGGCTTTTTTGTAAATAAAAAACCAGCATGAAGCGAAGCGAGTGACTGGGCTTTTTTTGTGCTTTTTTTGTATTGTAAAATCACTATACACTCTATCATGAATAATCGAACACTCCTTATCTCCAGATTCTTGGAACGAAATACCAAACTCAATCTCTCTGCGATTCGCGATGAACAATGAGTTTATGAAAAACATATCCTTGATGCACTTGAAATCATCCAGTTTGATATTATTAAACCTGACATGGTAGTAGCTGATGTAGGTACTGGTGGAGGTCGACCACTCCTCGCGCTTGCGCAATCCTATCCCGACACAGAGTTTGTGGGAATCGATGGGAGAAGGAAGAAGATGGAGGCCGTCCAAGCAATCGCCATTGAAGCATGAATCAATAATGTCGAGACACAACGAGGTAGAATCGAAGAAGTCAGATGAAGCTATGATATTGTGACTGCCAGGGCTGTGGCATATGCTGATGTACTCTTAGATCGAATTCACCCAATCCTCAAACCTGGATGATCGATGGTACTATATAAGCTTGATACCGAGGAGGAAAATGCTATCATCATGATGCGATGTAACAAAAATCGCTATGATATCATACAGCGTCACAACTATCAACTTGAGTGAGATAGTACCAAAAGAATCCTCTGGATCCTCACAAAGCACAGGTCGCATCAACAGACGAAAAAACAGTTAATAAAATAGTAATCATGAATACTATCATCCTCCCCAAAGCACAATTATTTAGATATCTAGGACTACTCATCGGAGTAGCATTTATGATTATGTCGATCAGAGTATATCTCAACAACTATCTTACCATCGAAAATAGTATCCAACAAACACAGCAGAATATCATCAAGACTCAGTCAGAAACCGATTTTATCAAAAATTTTCAACTACCATATCTCCAGAGTCAACTGGCTCGTCGCAATCTCATGCATCATCAACAGATTGCAGATCAGTGAGGCATTATTGTAGTACTCAACTATCAAAATACATCCGTCCCCGAAGAAAACCCTACTACACAGACAATCGACGAGATTGCACGCGAATGATGGGTCAACTTTATTATCTATCAATGGAGAAGAAGTTTAAAGTAACTATTGCGAATCAACATTAATTTCTTCTTCTACAATTTCTTGACTCTCGGTCATCTGAGCAGCAACTACACGCTCGTTCCGGCTGGGTGCATAGAGAAAATTAGAACCCATATCATATAGTGATCCATAGATTTTCTGCCAGATGCCATGTGCAAGTGGCATTAGGAAATAAGACAATAGTGCTGGGATAGATAGCATGATTTGAATCTGACTATCGCTGGTAGTTCATCCGATATCAATCGAGTTGAGGATCATCATCTTGTAAATCAATACGAAGATAAGCACAACACCAGACATACCAAGCAAGCCTCATACAATCGAGCTCAGTGCATACTGTGAGTCAATCGAGATCTCGTTCATTACTGATGTGATAAATACTGACAAAATCGTATGGAAACCAAGAACCATAAATAGACTACTCACCGACTGATATACTACCGCATACAATGGCGCAAGAAGAAGAAATAAGATCACATTGGTAATCAAGGCATAAGTCACAAGTTTACCTACTGATGGGTAGATCCCACCGTACATGAGTCAGTAGATAAATGCTACCAACATCGTACCCACCATACTACTGAGAAACGCTATCACCAACATAATCATCCATAATAGCGGACTACTATCTTGTGCAATCTGTCATAATCATGCAATAATCGCTGACATTTGACTACCAAACAAAATCGTAATCGCAAAGATAATCAGAGCAACGACGATACCAACCATAAGTCAGATCATAGTCTTACCAATAAATGCACTGGCGGATGGATTATATGGAGCGTTCATAAAAATAAGTCAAAAGGTAAAGGTAGAGGGTATTATGAGGCGCTTACCCCAATTTACTCAATTTACTCCATTATATCCATCTCAAACCTGTTTGTCAAACTACTAGCATACAACAAATTGACTCAATAAAATAAAATTAAAAAAACTCACATCCACTACTGGACATGAGATTTTTTGCAAGGTCTTGATTATGTCAGATTTCTCTTAAATTATCAAAACTAGTTGTCGAATGATCTACCGTATGGACGATCTTCTCTTGGTTTTCTCTTTGTAGCATAGCTAAGGCGGATTTCTCTACCTTCGAGCTCGATACCATTCGCAGCTTCCAAAGCCTTAGCACAATCATCGATTGCAGCTTCAGCGTTAGCTTCGTTGATGAATGTTACGAAAGCCATACCTCTACTTCTTCCAGTTTCCTTGTCCTTTACGATAAACACATCAAGTGTTGTACCTTCAGTACAGTAAGGAGAGAAGATGCCATTGAGATGGTCTGTAGTTGCATACCATGAAAGGTTACCAACATACAATTTGTTGTTTTCCACTTCTTGTGGAGCGTTGTCATCATACATGTAACAGTGTAACAAAAATAGTAAATAGTAGGTCGTCTGACCTAACTCGAGCTTAGTGTTTATTTGAAAATTTGCAAGTGATTTTTTGGGTTTGACTTTTGCATTAGATTTAGATAAAATAGATGCATGATACCAAGTATAGTAGTACCTACAGAACTATCTATTTCAAATATTGAGGGTAAGCAAATTATCAATCTTTCTCCATTAACCAAAAATCCAGATCAGCATCATAAAGGGAAACATACCACCATAGAAATCAGTGATTTATGATCAGAAAACCGTACTACGATTATGTTTTTACTAGACAATACTGATCTACAATACTGATCGCTCAAGTCTATGATAATACGCACGCTTGAATTCCAAATAAAAAAAATTTCGGATGAAGAGATGACATCATTATATGATCATTGACTACTGTGAGAGTTTGATGGGCATATGTGTAACATATGTTTGCATAAAATACTAAAAGAGAATATTGTATGACGCTATAATCATATGTTTATCAATGCATCAATGGTTCCTGAAAAAGATAGAAAATTAATCTCTCAAGTATTCTGAATCAAAGAATATTATTACATGATACCATCATGAGAAAAAGGTGAAGATGAGCTACCTCCTGGCGAGTGCTAGTAAAACCTCTTGCAATCCCTCTCAAAACTATTATATCATAGTCATGATCCACGTACATCTTGGCACGAGCACTACAACAACCAACACTGACTAAGTCAGGAGTTTTTGTCTGCTACCGATGTATTCACAAAACTCCTGTCGTAATTGATTGGGAGTTTTTATTTATATACCTAGGGACAAATTGTCCCCTAACAAGTAAATCATTATTTTATATGTACTATAATCGCACCTCTCCTCGCCGATCAAATTATGATTATACCAGTGCTGGTGGGTATTTTATCACCATTTGTACAGCAAGAAGACAGCACTACTTTTGAGAGATTATAGACTGAGAGATGAAACTAAATGACTTATGAAAACATTGTTATCATTGTTGGAACGAAATACCAAATCATTATCCATTTGTTGATATTGATGAATTTGTAGTCATGCCAAACCACATTCACTGAATTCTGATGATCGGAACACATGATGGAAATCGCGATGGGGAACGTAGGGACATATCATATACATCATATTCGGGTCGTAGGGACGTATCACATACGTCCTCTGCAAATAATACACATACGTCCTCAATGAAATCACATACGTCCTCAACAAATGATGAAAATACGAAGGACGCAAATGGTGAAAATATGGAGGACGCAAAATATTGCGTCCCTACGACAACAGGTATACAACATCAATCGTGATCATTATGATCTATTGTTCGTGGATTCAAAATCGGTATAACAAAATATGCAACATCCTGAATCCAAATACCCTACTGAGATACATTTGCCCGACAGCCTAGATACCATGACAGAATCATCAGAAATGAAGACGAATACAACAAAATTAAATACTACATCCAAACTAACCCGCAAAATCGACAGAAAGATAAACTATATCAAACATAAATCAAACATACGAGAAAATCGTACACTTCAAAAATGCAAATAAAATAATTGATTGGGAGTTTTTATTTATATAGATCAAAATAATTAAAGAATGAATACAAATCCTTCCGCAAAAAGAATATTATGTTTTGGTGATTCCAATACCCATGGAACCATACCATACCAACAATGATCTTCAGATAAAACAAGATATAATCCACTACAAAGACGAACTTGAATACTGCAAGAAACATTGTGAAACGACTATGAAATTATTGAAGAATGAAGATGAGGAAGAACAATCAATACTCCATGAGATGGCAATGAACTGACTAAAATATGATCATTATTTTTGGAGTGACTATTGCATACTCATTGACCAGTAGACTTAGTAGTAGTAATGCTCGGAACAAATGATATTAAAGATTGCTTCTGATTGAACACTAAAATAATATCAGATCAAATGGAAGAAAAAGTAATTAAGTTAGTACAAAAGTTTTGATGTAAATTATTGATTATATCTCCACCGGCGGTTATAGACTGATTATTTGCCAACTTCCCTACGTGATCAAATAGTAAAATACAAGAACTCAATAAATACTATCAAGAATTATGTCAAAAATACTCAATCGACTATGTTAATATTCAAGATAAACTTATTTGCTGATCAGATGGTATTCATCTAACGCTCGAGTCACATCAATTACTATGAAAAACACTAGCACAAAAAATCAAAGAAATACTATAACCTTATAGCAATAGTGTATACCCGAGAGGGTGTAACTTTATATACCCTTAACCCTATATCATGGAACTCTACAACCTCAGACACTCACTCTCCCACGTCCTCGCACAAGCGATCCAAAGATCCATCGACCCAGTGGTACAGCTCGGTACATGACCAGCAGTAGATAACGGCTTCTATTATGATGTGAAATTTGCATCCTCCCTGATAAGGGAGGGGGACCCGCAGGGTGGTGGGTTTTGAGAGTCTAACCTCAAAGACCTCAGCAAAGTCATGCAAGGCATCTGCAAAGAAGGTCAAGCGTTTGGCTCATATACCGCCAAGGACAAAGATGATGCGATCGCACTGGTACAACTCATGTGACAAGATTTTAAGATCGAGCTGATCAACAAGTTTTATGCTGCAGATAATAATGCAGTCTATACCTTCTACTACAACTATGTAGACGCTCAGATGATCCCAAGACTCGAAAGCAATACCAAACCCGAGTATATGTCAGCATACAAAATAATCACCGAAAAACTATCAACTCTACACTCTGAACTATGAACTAATTTTGTAACCTTCCTCGACCTCTGCGAAGGATGACATGTCGACACTCTCAAAGATATCCCGGAATGATGCTTCAACCTCGACAAGATCGCAGGTGCATACTGGCAAGGTAAAGAGGAAAACCCTCAGATGACTCGTGTCTATGGACTTGCATTTGGCACCAAAGACGAACTCAAAGCATACCAAATCATGATGGAAGAAGCCAAAAAGCGTGATCACCGTATCATCGGTCAGAAGATGAAATTATTTACTCTCTCTGACTTGGTCGGGTCTGGGCTACCGCTATTCCAGCCTAAGGGCATGATCATGCGTAAGGAGATCGAGGACTATCTCTGGTCACTACACAAGCACAAAGGATACAGCAGAGTCTGGACTCCACATGTAGCCAAGGAGGCGCTCTATGTTTGCTCTGGTCATGCTGGTCACTATATGGAAGATATGTTCTCCGTCCATGGTGGTACGAGCAAGGAGTCGTTCTTCCTCAAGCCGATGAACTGTCCTCACCACATGCAGATCTTCGCTGATAACCAATTCTCCTATCGTGATATGCCAGTCAGATACTTCGAACCTGCAACTGTCTACCGTGATGAGAAGACTGGACAACTATCAGGTCTGACTCGTGTGAGAGCGATCACACAAGATGATGGGCATCTCTTCTGTCGTGTTGGGCAGATCCATCAGGAAGTCGCAACCATCGTATCAATCATCAAGGAGTTCTATACTACGATGGGTATGATCGACGGATACTGGGTATCACTGTCACTCAGAGGTGAAGACAAGTCCAAATACCTCGGTACTGACGAGATGTGGGAGCAAGCAGAAGGGTCACTGAGAGAAGTCTGCCAAGCAGAGAATTTGCCATACAAAGAAATCCCAGGTGAAGCAGCATTCTATGGACCGAAGCTCGACTTCATGTTTAAGGATGCAATCGGTCGTGAATGGCAGCTTGCGACAGCACAGTGTGATTTTAACCTTCCTCAGAGATTTGAGCTCAGTTTCACCAATGAAGCATGAGAGCAGGAGCGTCCAGTAGTCATCCATCGTGCAATCTCTGGAAGTTTGGAGAGATTTATGGGTGTGATGATCGAACACTTTGCTGGTAACTTCCCATTGTGGCTTGCACCAGAACAAGTCAGAATCATCCCTGTCATGGATAAAGTCGGAGATTATGTGGATACGGTTTACAAGACACTACAAGACGCAGGCCTGAGAGTCAGCATCGACAACAGCGACGATAGCTTCGCGAAGAAAGTGAGAAACGCTGAGACTGATAAGGTATTCTACGCTCTCATCATCGGTGAGCAAGAGGTCACAGACGGTACCGTCAGCGTGCGTAACATCAGAACTAAGGAGCAGTCAGTCGAAGTGGTTGCAGATTTTGCCACAAGAGCACAAGGAGAATATGAGAGTAGGAAGTTGTAATCGGATATTTTTTACCACCTACACTCTATTAAAATGAAAATACTAATAATTCCAATCATACTAATACTAGCATGATGCTCAACTAATAATATAAGTGAAAGCACTAAAAATAAACCATCTATACAAATGGAAAATAAAGCTATAGAATGATGTAAATCAGACGACCCTCTGTGTTTATTTGATTGAAGTAAAGAAAAAGGGAAACCAATTCCAGGATGTCCAGAAGATGACCCTTTGTGTTTATTTGAGTAAAATATAGATTCACTCCATACTGATAGACATAGAAGTATGTCTATAATTAAACAAGATCTCGCATTTATGCCGTATCTACAGAAGTACAAGGAGATTATGAGAGTAGGAATTTATAGTTGATTTTGAGCTTTGTATCGTTATGTTTTTATTCTTACTTTATTAGTATCATACTAATGACAACATTTACAATCAATGAGGTATTAGATTTACCAACTACGAATTTTACATCAGTAGATGATTTACTGATAGCATTATATAGAATCAAGTCACAGACGCTTGATATTGATTTTCGTCCAATGCAAGAACACGAACTTACACCAGAAATCATACAGTCAGTACAAAACTCTCAGGACAAATCATTATCATCATTTAGCTCTATCAGCTCACTATAATGAAATATCCGAATGTAGTCTATGAGACTGAAGATGTAATACAATATCTCGACAAGAGAAACCTCAGAAAACAATATATCAAAGCATGTATGCAGATTATCTCATGATGATCTGGGTGATCAGATTTTAAACAAAGACAACCTCGTACTGATGAGGTTCGGTCATTTCGTATTACTCAGAAATATAGAGCATATGGTCGCCGAGAATGAGATAATTTTATCGTGACAGCAATCAGCGATCATCAGTAAATTTGCTACCAGAGCACAATGAGAATATGAGAGTAGGAAGTTGTGGTATTTTATTTTATCAAATTAATGTTATGGAAGTAATTCTATACATAACTATCATATCAGCAATAGTAGTTGATATATGGCTGATTACTAAGATCATACATAAAAAACAACAAGTAATTAAAGATCTTAGCATACAAATTCTTGTCTGATATGCGATAATAGTACCAATATTTTTAACAATACTTTATCGCTTCTTAAGCACTGATTCATTGGAATCGGTAATTTCTTTTCTTGGTATATGAATATGCTCTTTCATTAACTTAATTTTAATACTTGTACTTATCAACAAAAGCAAATCACAAAAATATGCATTATTAATCATTATAAATCCTTTAGGGCTATATGTTTTAACAGTATTATTTTCTATTATTTATCATCTTCTCCTCAATTAGTTACTTGAATTACGAGTCAAATCTAAATATTTAACGCAATTAAAATATAGACACTAAAACTTGGCTTATTCTTTGCAAAATAAACCTCCCTCGTTCCCTCTTTATCCTTTAGGGCTTCTCAGGAGGGAGGTCTCTACCAAGAATATCCTCAAAATAACAATACTCAATCCAGAATCATCCACCTCAGACAAAATAAGAGTGTGAGTCCTCCCTTGTGAAGGGGAGGTGGCGGAACGCCGGAGGGGTTTATTGTAACAAGTATTCATCAAAACTCATCATGCCCAATCACCGACTCCTCAAATCCGAACCAAACGCATATCCTCGATCACAGCTCGTCGCTGACTGATTGGGAGTTTGGGATGGAGTGAGATCGTATCAGGCTCGCAATAATCTCGCAGCCATGAAGGTATGAGATCTATGTCTGTTTTATCACAGCAATATCGGCAAAGAAGTCGTCGGTATCTGCCAGGTAACCAAAGAACACTACCCTGACCCAACTGCAGATGATCCTCGCCGAGTGGTAGTCGAAGTAGCCCCAGTGAGAGAACTTGCCCATCCTGTGACCCTCGCACAGATTAAGTCAGATGAGAAACTCAAAGACATCTCACTTCTACGCCTCTCACGCCTCAGTGTCGCTCCCCTCACACAGCAGGAGTTTGATTATATAGTACATTGACTATAAATCTAGAGAGTTTACGAACGACGATTTATAGCTCCATGAACTTATAGTTATTGATTCAAAATCTTTTGAAATTCGAATCAATATACTATATCTGTGAGCTTGGTGCATAATTTAGTACAAAAAAAAACAAAGCCTACGCATAACGTAGACTTTATCCAGCCTCCTAAAAAAGGAGGCTTTTTATTTATTCATACTGGTAAAACCATCTTTACTATAAAGAAGATGATACTAAATTACAATAAGAAATTATAAAATATTATTTTGAGCTAAATATATCTGTCATGGAGTAAGATCTGGAGATCGCTTTGGCGTAGTAGACATATCAATAGGAAATTTTATAACAACACATTGAGCGCCCGTCTCATTATCCTTTAAGGAAACGATGATTAACCCATAGTACCCACCCTATTCTAAATATCAACCATATTTTCAGTCTATTTCACTAGTTTGAATCTCCAGTTAGG
>JAYSSF010000061.1:0-5470 GCA_043720715.1 bacterium | reverse complement strand
CATAACATTTAGTCATTGTGCTAAATTAGTTCTAAATAACAGCTCTATTATGCTGTTTTCTAGGTTATTTAGCCACACTAAATTTTCTATTTAGCCTCGGAATCTCTATCACTTTTTTGAGGTAGAGATTTTTTTGTATCAAAAAACTACCCCATGATGGGTAGTCTTTATTATGATTTGTTTTACTATTTGATGAGACGATGACGGAGTTTGAGTCAGATATTGATCAATAAGATTCCTCCTACAATCAAGCAAGCCGTCTGGATGGCTGGTTGAGTCTGTCAGAAGTAGATTCCCGCAAGTGCTCGCATCCCTACTAGTGATGTCTCTATACGACCAGCACGCCAGATGACTGCCAGATTCGCTACTCATGCGAGAGCGATAACCACGATTGGCCACCAGAGCGTCTCGGCAGTGATTCGACCAAGTCCGTAGATCAGATAGATCGTCGTCATGAGGAGAGTTGCAATCTGTACTCGTCAGAAATATATGAGGAAGATCGATCTAAACCAGCTTGTAAAGTGTTCTACTTCGTGTTTCTGGATATGCTGATCAAGCATGATGAGTGAGACCAACAATCATAGGATGATCAACATGGCAGCAGTCAGATATCCATAATGCCACACTACAATCCATGCTGCGTTACAGATACATGAGGCGATATATGTTCGTACGATTTTGCGAGAGACATTAATTTGTTTCCAGATAATCCAGACCGCAATTGCGATCAGACCCAGGTAGATCACTGACCAGATGCTAAAGGTCCAGCCAATAGGCGTAATCAATGTGGAAAGTGTGTCGGATAATTGTTTGGTGCTGACATCATTGATGGGGAGCGTGACAGCGAGTGTATTGACTACTATCATGAGGATGGTAGATGTGATCCAGGCGATGCGGGAGTAGAGGGGCATAATTATGTACGTTAAAAATTAAAGATTATGAATCATGGCATAAGATGTACTTACAAAGATAACATTATAAAACTCAATAGCGAGGGATTTTTTTGTGTTGCAGTTGAGTCAAAATATCATATAGTATAGGATATGAACATACTACTAACAACTATACTCAAGCAGTATAAGCTCTTCCCTACTAACATCTTAGCGCTAGGTGATGAAGAATGGGCGGTCTGAGCAACAGCGAATCCCCGCGAGGGGGGACACAACTTATGGTGATCAAGTCATCAGATGCGAGGGATTGTCTCCAGTCGTGATCTCGTCGATCAAGGTAAGATTTCAAATCCGACGGCGAAGCTGTATGCGCAGAAGCTCGAGTCATATCGTATCACTGGTCTGATGCAGCTGAGTTATGCACTTCATGGGCAGATCAATCTCATCCCTAGTACCAAATGGTGAGATCTGCTTGCCAATATCAGTAAACACACGAGTCCGTATGGATTGGTAGTACTGGATGTTAAGTTACCAAGCTATTATGAAGCGCAGAGCAAACTCTCATCTGCGCCACAGATTACTAACACATCGATCACGGTGAGCTCATGGCAGAACAAAAAAGGAAGCTATGCCCACAACCACATGAAACTCGAAGCAATTCCTGATCAGCCAGATCTGTATCGTAAAACTCAGTTAGTCCAGAACTATTATAGTATGAGTTTGGCAGAGATCAAAAAGTTGGCAGGACAATACTATGAGACGGTGAATATCCTGGACCTCAAGGGTAAGACAATCTCCAAGCAGTCTAACGACTACAAGTCAGCTCATGTTATCCTTGTATGTCAAAAGGGTTGACCGGATTGGAGTAAAAAATTAGAAATTAGAAATGAAAAATTATAGTATTTATATTGTTATAGACTATCATGCAGATACAGTTTGTCAAACTTCATCCAGACGCTCAGTGTCCTACCAAAAATAACCCTTGAGAGGCGGCTTTTGACTTCTATAGTATCGAAGATTATATATTGCAGCCATGAGAGAGAAGATTATTTAAGACTGGTATCGCGCATGCTCTGCCGCAGTGATATTATGGTCGTATTGCAGGTCGTAGTGGTCTAGCATATAAATCTGGTATCGATATTCTTGGTGGTGTAATTGATGAGACATACAGATGAGATATCGGTGTCGTGATGCTCAATACAGGAGATCAGTCATTGACTATTACCAAGTGAGATCGTATTGCTCAGTATATTATTGAGAGATATTACGAGGCTGACCGAGTGGAAGTTGAAACATTGCCAGAGTCCGTGAGATGAATATGAGGTTTTGGTAGTAGTGGAGCATAAGTTTATTCCTTTATTCTGTACTATTATATCACATGACAGCAGTACATCCAGAGTATCAATATCTCAATTTGGCACAGAAGATTATCAATGAATGAGTCAGAAATGTAGACCTATGAAGTGGTGATGTGGCTTATGCGTTATTTGGCGCACAGATTAGGTTTGATCTTAGCCAAGGAATTCCGTTACTTACTACCAAAAAAGTATATTGGAAATGAGTAGTAGCGGAACTGCTATGGTTTTTGCACGGAGATAAAAATATTGAATTTTTGGTCAAAAATAATGTTCATATCTGGGACGACTATCCATACTATATCTATAACAATAAAGCTAAAAAATGAGAATACCCTGTGATGAGTAAGGATGAATTTATCGAACAGCTTACCAATGACCATGAATTTGCGCAGCTACATGGGAACTTAGAAAACATCTACGGTCAAGCTTGGAGAAATCGACCAGCCAAAGATCCAAATCACACAGTGGATCAAATAGCATTTGTCCTTAGAGAACTTACAGAAGATCCTGATGCTCGTAATGCGATCGTAACTTCGTGGAACCCTGAATATATGTACACCATGGCCAAACCTGGAGAAGCCAATAAGTTCCCTATTTGCCATGCCTTGTTTCAATTTTCAATCAAAAATAATAAACTCAGTTGTCAGTTATATCAAAGATCAGCTGACTTATTCTTGTGAGTACCGTTTAATATTGCGTCTTACTCACTCCTGACGTATATCATGGCACATCTACTTGGTGTAGAGGTGGGAGAGTTTGTGCATACGTTTGGAGATGTCCATATCTACGAGAGTCATATGGATCAGATGAAAGAGCAGCTCACGAGAGTTCCTAAACCATTCCCTACAGTCACAATTGATTCATCACTGACCAATATTGATGATATCGACTTTTCACATATTACACTTGAGGGATATGATGCTCATCCACCGATCAAAGCTCAGATGGCAATGGTAGGAGGTATGGTAGGAAGAGACGATGAAGAGTAAAGGTAGTGTATGAAACTAAATTCAAGCTGATCAATAGTAGTGATTTTGAATATATTTGTTTATCTGATTGATTTCAAGTACAAGGTATGATATTTTTTGTTTGTTAGCTGCTTGTACTAGCCTTTCGATTTCTAATAATGTCTGTGGGATATATTCATCGCTATTAATACGATCAACCAATAATTCTATATCAAATCTTATAATTGTTTCTAATAATTCGTTTAATTGATATCGTAGATCAAGATCATTGTGAGCAATATGATCTATTTCATTAGGACTCAATATTCTGATAAGTTCTTGTTGGTGTGCAATAGCAACCTTAAAGAGTCAATATTCTCGATCGATTCGTTGATCAAGTTTTTTACTTAACTTTTCTCTTATTTGTATGAGCTCTTTCTTCTCGTTCTCATCACAAAATCTTGGATCTTGTTGTAAAATCCTATAATTTTTCTCAAAAGAATCTACTTTACATCTAGTTTCTCAGATAATCATGTCTCATAGATCGCTTCGATTTTGTGCTGTGAAGTCGTCTTGGGGGTTTGGTGTATTCATAATTTATCTATAATCTTTTCTTTTGCAAAGTCAATCTTTTTGCTCAGATTTTTGATATCGATGATTTTTTTATGATATCAGATATACTGTTCTAATGCTTGTTGCAACGATGCTGTGATCTGACCATCCTGCATGATGAGATTATCTCCATGATGATCGACATAGTACTGAGCGTTGGTCTGCTGATCGTGAGTGATGAGTAGCGGGACAATGAGCTTACGAATCCCAAAAATCTCCATCTCAGCGAGACTAGTGGTACCGCCACGACAGATGCAGATATCGGCTCGCTGATATAGCGATCACATGGTAGCTTGGTCTGCAAAGTCGATGATATGCGCTCGTCACTCAAATTGTGGTTTCATATTTGCGTTGAGAGCTCCAAGAATGATGATGATGTTGTATGAGGTCATAGGTCATAGGTCATAGGTCATAGGATTTTCTGCTTCTTGATTTTGCCCTTTGCCCTTTGCCCTTTGCCCTTTAAGCTGAATTACCGCCTCATACATTGTTTTGGCTCAGAGGGATCAGCCTGTGATGAGGAGGTTGGTCTTGCTAGAGTCTCCATATTGGTATGGTCATGATGTGGTGAGATCGGCTCCCATGATCTGTCCGATAACTTGTGAGTTGGGTAGTGTATCGGGAAATCCTGAGAAGTTATGAGTCGCAAGACGACCACAGATACGAGTAGCCAAACCCGCACGGGTGTCAGATTCATGTACCATAATCGGGATTCTGTGGATATATGCTGCGATCGTGAGTGGCAATGATACAAATCCTCCTTTGCAAAATACGACATCAATATGATAATGGGGAAGCCCGACCACCATCATGATCACTCACCAGACAAAGCGGAAGAGATCTATGATGTTGAGTAGTAGCGCGCGGATATCATGTTCTCTGCGGACTTTACCAGCGATGACAGTTTCAAACTGTAAATTTTTATAATGTTGTTGTAGCTCAGTAAAGATACGCTGTTCCATACTATCCTTTTCGCCAAATCGGTAAATGGTCTCAAATTTGGCGTTGATTTCAGGTGTGGATTTGATATATTGGATGAGTGATCTGATCGGGAAGACATGTCCTCCTGTTGATCAACCAGTAAAAGCGATATTCATAGTTAGGTCAAAGGTTATATGTTATAGATCATAACTTTATATAAGTAGTGGCCAAAAGCAATCATACCTATGACATATGCCATATCACATATTCCCTATTTGGACGGTTAGCTCAGTGGGAGAGCATCCCCTTGACGTGGGGAGGGTCGGTGGTTCGATCCCACTATCGTCCATTTTTTTTGTTTTTGGGAAAAATTACATTAATATAATATTTTTATATCCACTATTCTGACGATGGAGACACTTTGCGACTCTAGCGATGGTAGTAGATGAAGTATTGAACTCTTGTTGAATGTCTTTGTAAGCTATTCCTTGATTAAGTTTTTGGGCGATTTGTCGTCTCTGTTCAAACTCGGTACGTTCTGCTGGAGTGAGGAGGTCAATGAGAAATTCATGAATTTGTGATTCATCAGAACATGAGAGTAGTGCTTGATTGAGAGTTTTCATTGACTATTTATAGTGCTAAATATCCTAAGTTGCTCTTTTATTGCGGATTCTTCTTGAAATGTGAGATTGTCATGATTGGTAGTTACACTAGATCATTAATGGCAACTTAGAATGTTCTT
>JAYSSF010000060.1:0-2525 GCA_043720715.1 bacterium | reverse complement strand
AAGCAATGAATTATTTTTTTCAACTCGTAAAGAGATAATTTACTGTATTTTATAAGCATAGTTGACTATATGGATACTAGTCTTCTATGCAAGAGCCAAAGTTTTTATTGAAGCGCAAAAGAATAATAAATAGATCCCTAATTGAAAACAAAGCTAACTTGACTATATATAGCTAATTATTTGTATTAGTCATTAGTTATGAAAAAGAATCATCTGACTCTCCTCACGTTCTATAAGTTTGTGGATATTGCTGACCCGATGACTGAAGTGCGTGAGATGAAGATATTTCTAGAAGGAATCGGAGTGCTCGGGCGTATCTACATCGGTGAAGAGGGTATCTCTGCGACCATGACGGGTAATGATGGTCAGATCGCAGCGATCAAGCTCTACCTCGCATCCAAGAGGATCTATGATAACATCCCAGATCTGGATGTTAAATCGACGAAAGTCAGCGAATATCATTTTGAAAAACTCATTGTGAGATATCGCCGTGAGATCGTCGCACTGGACTATCCTGTGACTGCTGCACAAGTCGAGCAGTATCGCCAAGATATGCCGATCGAAGAGTTTAAGGAGTTGCTGGATCATGGTAACCCAGATGATTTTATCGTGCTGGATATGCGTAATAATTATGAGTATCTGCTTGGTCATTTTAAATATGCAGTACCATCTGGTACAGTTAATTTCCGTGAGATGCATTCGCTTAAGGATCAGTACGCGGCAACGTTTGGTGGTAAGAAGGTTATCATGTACTGTACTGGTGGTATCAGATGTGAGAAGCTGGCAGTATTGCTTCAGATGTGGTGATTTACCAACTTCTACGCACTCGAGTGAGGCATCGTCAAGTATGTCAATGTCTACAATGATGGCAACTGGCTGGGGAACCTGTATACATTTGACTGACGTGTGAGTACCTATGTGGGTGATTCCACAACTCATACCACGATCGGCGAGTGTAACTATACTGGCAAACCGACCGACCATGTCGCCAACTGCCGCTATGCACCGTGTAATGCTCGTCTGATCTGTAGCGGGTCAGAGTATCGCAGACATCTATGATTCTGTAGTACAGAATGTATGAATAAAGCTACATCAGACCTGTACGTAAAACCTATGAAAAGTGATAGATGGGATTACGCCTGATTGCGTGCTCAGATCGAGAAAGATCCATCACAGCAAGCAGCAATCTTGGATGCAGTCTCCAAGTACTATGCGAAGCGCCTGGAATGAGTAGACTTCAGACATGCAACAAGTCAGAAAGAAGACTATATTGATTGTGGGTGTTAGATTAGGAGAGATTTATCTCAAAACTTGTTAGCTAAATATGAATTACTTATACGCTACAGAGCATAAAAATAGTGAAATATTTTCCTCATGAAGAGTTTTATATCATACAAGAAATGCAACAGCATTTCCAGTAAGGTTAATCGAAGAAATCTGGGGAAGGGCTAAGTATCTTTTATGTCAGTCATGAAATTTATGACCATATAGTGTTTATGATCCTTGTGGATGAATTTGATATATGATGACAGTTCTATGATTATTAGATGGTTCATCTATTGATACCATTACGGTGTCTGATATTGATAAAGAGTTTCTTGTTTATGCTCAGAAAATTTTTCACTTCTTTCGCCTGAGGGAGTGAGTAATAGAATTAAAGAGCTACAAGAGTATGTTTCCTTATATAACAAGGAATCACACACATGAGCACTAGAAGATGCATATAAAATTCTTAATATAGTTGAGCATCAAAATAAAATAAATACTTTCATTTATCAAAATGATATTATGAATAGTTGAGATTTAGGGGGTCGTATGTTTGATGTGATTGTGGTTGATGTTCCATATTGACAACTGGTTTCTCGAAGTTGAGATATAGATTATTGATTAATGTTTCAATTATTTAAAAAAGTACTAAAAGAAAATGGTATGCTCGTTATCATCAGCGATAAACAACAAAAGTATGTTACTGATTTATTTTTACCGCAATGATCTTTTGTTGTTGGAAGAAGAAAAGTCAGATTTTATTCCAAACTTAACTAATGCCAAAACAAATAATTTTCATTACCGGTGCTTCGTGAGTTTGAAAAACTACACTAGTAGAATCTTTGCAACAAAAATATCAGTGATGTGCTAATTTGGTATTTTTATATTTTGATTCAATCTGAATCCCAAGTTTCGATCAGATGGTCGAACAGTACTGATCTGGGGAAGAGCGGCAGAGGTATACTACGATTTCATGGATTAGTAAAATGATTCATGAATGTGGTGACGATCAAACTATTGTATTTGAGTGACAAGTTAATCTCAAATTTATTGTCGAATGATTTGCTACTTATCAATTTCATAATTATGAAATTTTGTTGATTGATTGTAATGAAGAAGCTATGAGACATAGGTTAATTTATAAAAGAAAACAGCCAGAATTAGGGAAACACTGCAAAACCTCACGATATTCTCAAAAATCATCGTAATCATCATATCGTGAAAGGTTTGCTGTCATGTGTTTCCTCGAGAAAACGCTG
>JAYSSF010000059.1:0-15512 GCA_043720715.1 bacterium | reverse complement strand
TAGACGTTGCAGCAATTAAGGTGACAGTGTATTTTGATTTTTCTGTTTCACAGAAAAATCCAAGCAACAAGTGCTTGGATTTATGAGACAGGCTCAATGCCAATTTTTTTATAATATCTTCAATATATTACTCTGCAGCTTCTTCAGTAGTTTCTACTACTTTGACTTCTTCTACCTTAGCCTCTACTACATCATCTAATGTTGCAGCGGGTCTTGGAGCAGATGGTCTTCTGTTGTTGTTCTGAGGTCTGTCACCACTAGGGATTCATAGTGCTGATTTACTTGGTTCGTATGGGATACCCTTCTCTTCGCAGATGATTGCTTTGATACTGAGTCCAATCTTACGATGTCTAATATCAAGTGTGATGATCTTTGCCTTCACTACTTGACCGAGTTTGAGTTTTTCAGCAGGATTGTAGGTATTTTCATCGCTGATCTCAGTGATATGTACGAGACCGTTGATATCTTCATACATTCTGACAAATGCTCCATATGGTACAAATCTAACCACCTCTCATTGTACAACATCACCTTGGTTAAATGTTTTACCAATGATCTTCCGAGGATCTTCTTTAACCTGCTTAATCGAAAGTGAGATCTTACCACCATCTAGTCAGATAATTTTCACCTGTACCTTATCTCCTACCTTACCAAACTTATCAACATTGTCGACGTGTCCGTATGTAATTTCTGAGATATGTACAAGTCCTTCGAGTGCTCCACCTATCGTAACGAAGAATCCATATGAACTAAGACCTGAGATCACACCATCGTAGATGTTCTCCACTGCCATTGTAGACATGATTTCCTCTCTTTCTTCTCTGAGTGCTTCTCTTTCTGACAAGATCACACGTCTTACATCTTCATCAATAGTGATGATTCTCACCTTAAATTCTTTACCGATCAAAGCGATAAGCTTGTCGAAGATTGCCTCTTGATCACCATCTTCCACTCTTGGATAGTTAACTGGAGCCAATTGTGACAATGGGATAAATCATTTGATACCGTGCATATCGATAAGTAGTCCACCAAGATTTGCTTCAGTAGGAATCACTGTGATAATTTCATCCTTATCAGCTGTAGCCTTGAGAGATTCCCAAATACTATGTTGGAGTAATCTTGTAACTGAGATGATATAATAACCTTCCTCATGCAACACATCAGTAGACATAATCTCAGCTTCGATCTCTGAACCAGGAAGCATCTCTGTACCTGATCTTTCAAGATCTCTAAGCTCCTTGGTCATGATTACACCGACAAACGAGTTGTTCTCACAACTCACCATCAGTCAGCTATCTGTTTTTTTAAGAATAATACCTTTTACTTTTTGACCTAGCTTGATCGTAGGAACGACAAAATCCATAAGAGAAAATGTTGGTGCTGTTTTTTTAGCCATTAGAAAATAAATGTTAATAAATAAATAATATTTTTGTGTACTGTGGTATTCTCCCCCTTACGGGGACTCGCTTTTGCTTGGGCTTAATTTATCATTTTAATCCTAATTGTTGGATTGTGAGGGTGTAACGTTCGAGACTTTTCTCTTTGAGGTACTTGAGGAGCATTCTTCTTTTGGCTACCTTTCTCAAAAGACTTCTCTTGGCATCGACATCATGAATGTTGATATTAACGTGTTCCTGAAGCATCTTGATATCTCCAGAGAGGAGTGCAATCTGTACTTCTGGAGAACCATTGTCTTGACCATGTCTTTGTAGGCCTTGTACCGATGTAGGTAAGCTACTTTCTGTTGTTGCTTTTTTGACCATGTGTAAATAATAAATAATAATAAAGAAGTATCGCGCATCCATGTAGTAGTCACACCACATCTGAGGCAATGGATAAGATCATGTCTGATAAGCGGAGAACTCGATCGAATGAATCGACACAAACTCGACTACACTCGAAGAACTGCCCTCGAGAGGAATCGAACCTCTATCTAACCCTTAGGACGGGCCTATTCTATCCGTTGAACTACGAAGGCTCATCACGCAAAATCTATCCCTTGATGTATAAGGAAGTTGGGTGTAAAAACAAATGAAAATACGAAATTATTGTGTCAACGACTCTGACTCTGCAATTTTAAATTCGATTCTCGACTTGATCGATGGAATAGTCTGATACCAGAACGGTGAAACAATGATCTTGGCAACTGAAATATCAGGATAGAAAAGGATCTGTTGACGAGCGTCCTCCTTGGACTTACCTGCGATATCCTGCGTAATCTGTGACAATATTCCCCCTACGTCAGACTGGAAGTTATATGACCAAAAAGTAGATACTGTCATCGGAATACTATAGACTCCTGTTGTTATAACGATCGGATCAAACATCTTGAGCGACTCAGGTTGAATACTTACGAGGCGAAGTGATTGTGTTGATCTCTGTGAGAAATAACGATTGACTGCACGATCGAGGTCTTGTTGCTTGATATAATGATAGATGATATTGGCGTCAACTGAACCATCAAACTCAAGCAAGGGTTCACCTAGTTTCGCGTCGACGGTGATATTGGTCACCACTCCACTCATGAGTGGCTGGTATGAAAGCGGAATAATAGTTTTATCCTTGACTCACTCTCTAATAATCTGGGATACTGACTCAGAGAGTGTCTTGCGTGCCAATGCGTTGAACGCGTTGATATCTTGTTGGGTAACCACTCCACGAGCGAGCGTGTCGCCGCCACTAAAATCAGTAATAGCTCTACCCACAACCAGCTTACGAGTACGAGACTCGGTCAAGTTTCTGATATACATCATAGTACCAGAAGCGATATTACCTCTAATTCATATGAGTTTACCTTCATCATCTGCTTCATCTGCAAGGAGCTCTATCTCAATACTACCTTGTGCTGGGACGGTGATCCATTTTGATGTTTTGAAGATCAGATTATCATCAGTGATAAATCTGGTAAATGGTTTAAGAGCATATTCTTTACCACTTGTATTGGTGAGCAATATAAGACCTTTGGCAGTTTGAGCGCTATATCTGATCGACTGGATTGATGTACGCAAGATCCTACGATATGGCAATACTCACTGAGAATACGGGATCGAGATTGCATTGCCAGAATAGCCATGATTATCCAGTGCGATCTCTGGTACAACACGAAAGTTATATGACACATCTTCAATATCATATGATGGTGTGATTGTGACGATGGCTTTGGGGATTAAAATCCCATACACATACACAGCCAATCACAATACAAGCAATCACTCAATTGCAAAGACGAGATATTTAAGATATTGTTTTTGATGAGTTGAATAGTAATGAAAATCTCTAATCTTAAAGAAAAATGAGTAGATAATTGATCGAATAGTAGATAATGGGGAACGTAAATTGTATTCACATATAAGTCAGACATGATTACAGTAATGCTTTACCTTAGATGTTGTGGCTTTGATTACGTAGTCAAGCTCTTTCGATTCACATAATTCACGAAATTGTTGTCACCGTCGCTCATTGGCAAACATATTATTATCTGGATCAATACCAAAAACTACCTTACGTTTATCGGGTATTTTTTCAATTGTTTTGGTAATTTTATAGAAACTATCTTGTCTCTCAAATTGAATCTTCATGGCAATGATGCTGCAAAAAAATTACTTATTTCTTCTTTGCTTTAGTAAACGCTACACAAATCATCAGAGTTGACTATGATACATAGTCTATTATTCCATATAATGTCAATGATGTGATGTTTACATAAGGAAATACGCGACAGCAAACCTTACATGATTTAATAAATTATATTATTTTTTAAATAAATCATGAGATTTTGCACTATTTCCTTTATATCAAAAGTATCATGTGATGCAAGCGATAGCGATACAAATATACGATCTCAGATCCATCTGGAACCATCATAAGCTCATAATAAGATGTCTAGGATAGTGCTGATAGTGAAGAATAACTACATATCCTAGCAGGAATAGTGAGCATAATCGATATCATGCACGATTATGATAAATACGGCGAAGATATCGTGCAGCAATCACACACAGCGTTGACCATGCTGATATGAGCAAACCAATTGGATATACACTACCACCAAGCTGAGCAATGCGAGATTGTCATACAAAAGATCATATTGAGAAGAATCACTCATTGAGTTTACCAATCACTGAATCTCCTAGTGTATATAATACTCACAGTGGGATCAAAATACTGATATAAGTCAGCGTCATTACATACCATCGCTGATGTCTTATTTTTAAAGGCATTTGACGAATTGCTATCATACTAGATATAAAAACACCCACAAGCAATCATACAAAATCAATAGAACTAACTGAAAATAAAAAAAGAGACAGAACCTGTTGTCATGATGCAGGGAATAAATATCCAGATTGAAACACAAAATTAGTGTATGCAGCACACAACAAAGAAATAATTATAATTATTGGAAGCTTAGATATAATATCACGAAAACGCAAATCCTGTGATTTAGTAATCTTATAGAGTAAAATAATCAATAAAACAAGTCCTACAAAAGGAGTAATATGATCAATCAAATAAGGTGTTCAAAAAATAATAATCTCTGGATACATGTAAATATAAATATTAATAAATATATCATCTAATCCTCGATGCATCTACTCGAACACGATTCACAATATATGGTCAGATGTAGTTCATGCTCTCAATCAAAATCTGATCTCCATTGATATCAATCACAATACCTACATGTCAGTACCCAGACCATCCATTAGTCATCACTGCTACTGCTCCTACTGATGCGGTAGTCCCAACACTATATCATGCTGCTTTGGCATTATTGTACCATGCTCTCGCATTACCACCAAATGGTCTTGCCTTACCCAATACAAAGATATCCGGACGTTTCTGCGCAGCATAACAGGTACATTGTCATGGAACAAATCAGTGACACGATGCTCTCGTCTGACTTACCCTCCATACTCATCATGCAGCTTTAGCGGTGGTTCTTGTGATAGTAGGCTTCTTAGCAGTTGTGTTTTTAGAGGGATTAATAGATGGTTTTTTTGTATCGGGCTTTATTTCTGGTTCAGGTTCTGGTTCAGGAAGAATGAGTCATAGCTTTTTACCTTCATCCATGGTCAGTGGCACAAATATATCATCATCAATTGCCAAACTATCATTGTCATTTTGCAATGAATTAAGCTCTTTAAGATCTTGTAGATTTAGTTTATATTTTGCAGCAAAATCATGAATCGTGATCTGTTCTTTGGTTGTATAGATAAACCCATCAACACTACTAATGATCAACTCTTGTCATGCTTTGATGGCGTATGAAGGTAGATTATTGGCATTTTTGAGAGATGAAGCAGTAACACCAAACTCACTAGCTATAGTATCAATCGTGTCTCATGGCTTGACAATATATGCAAATCTTGCACCAAAATCCTCCCCATCATCCAAAATAGCTCCATCTAGCGAGATATATGCATCGTCTACTTCTTTAATATTAAGACTATTATTGGCGAAGATTGCGACATTCTTATTATCAGATACGGATATCATAATCACAACAAAGAAAAAAATGCTTGCAATACTGGCAACTACTTTAATAGTTCCCTTGGTACCAAGCGATTGGAGTTTATGATGAATTACATGGTATACATGAGCAAAGATTTTGCCAGTAATACTTGTGCTTTGGTGAGCTTGTTTTTGTAACCTTGAAGCGATAAAATATATCATTCTTGTACAAGACTTGAGGATCTTATTTGTCGCAGAATAGCGACGCTTGGTATGATACATATGGTCCGTAAAGAGTAAAAGTAGTTAATCACTTATACACTATCTAAGGATAACTTAGTAGTCTGACTAACTATCGTGTCTAATCTTACATAAGCAAGGAACACTATATTTATATATCTTTATATTTTAATCACTATTATGTTTAATTATTACTATAATGGCGGAGAGACAGGGATTCGAACCCTGGAGCCGCTTGCACGGCTAACTGTTTTCAAGACAGTCGCATTCGACCACTCTGCCATCTCTCCACAATACAGTGGTATCATATATAATCATTTGAACACTCAATACAAGTCGAAGCACCAAAAAGTAATCCCTAAAAACAAAAAAACCCAACCGAAGTCAGGCTCTAAAATAATCAGAATGATTATTGATCTGTTACTGCATCTTCTGCGCTAACAGCTACTGGAGCAGTACCAGCTACTGGAGCGATATCGACCAATGTAATCTTAAATATAAGCGTCTTACCAGCGAGCTCATGATTAAAATCAAGAGCAACTTTGTCATCTTTGATTGAAGCTACCTTACCTGGAGCACCACCAAAGTTATATGACTGGCCAAGTACCGGAGTTATACCAGCATCAGTAAACATAGCGATACCAGTAGTATACATCAAATCAGCCTTAGGCTGTCCGTATGCTTTGTCTGTTGGAATAGTAACGGTCTTAGTTTGACCTTTTTTCATACCTATAACAGCCTCATCAAATCACTGAATCATCTGTCCTCATCCTACAGTAAATGTAAGCGGAGTATAATTTCTATTAGCAGAATATACGCCAGATCATGCTTTCTGAGCTTCAGCTTCGATACTTGTATCAAATACAGTGCCATCCTCAAGAGTACCAACATAGTCAACAGATACAGTAGCTCCCTGAGCGGGCACAACATCAAGTACAGGAGCTCCATCTGGAGTCGTAATGTCAGCCTTCTTAAATAAAGAACATCAAGTTAGGCCTACTAACGTAAAAGCTAGAATCGCAAGGGTGAAAAGTTTCTTCATCGATCAATCGTTGATAAAAAAATAAAATACTCCTTCATAGTAGTATTATCAAAATAAGATGCAATAAGAACATCTCATATAAGTATCACAAGATGATAAAATAAATATTCTAACTAATGACATATTAGTTAATATTAATCATAGTATCATATGAGCCGAGAGTTTGCCCTGCGATGAGTGAGTCATACACGAGACAGTCAGCATTTGAAATTATAGGCATTGTGATGCCATGCGCATGATTCATGTCTCATCTCGTCATCATTGTTTCCAGATCAATCTCATCTCTGATAAACTGATGGATCAGATTAAATACTCGTCCATAAGGAGTAAGGTAAGCGATCGTATGAGTTGGATGTGTAATCATATAATCGACTATCTGATCTCGTGAATCATGAAATGGCAATTCATTGAGATCGCAATAATGATGGAGGAGATCGTGGGGAAGCATAATAATTTCGTTTTTATATAAGAATAAAACATAGAACAGAAAAAAATAGACATGTTACTATTATCAAAACATCTTGAGTTTTTTGAGGATTTGATCAACTCTACGTTTTATGGGAGTATACGGACATCATGATTTTGGTTGTAATGAAGCCGCTAATATAGAGTTAAATTGATCAAGTTGTAAGTCAAGAATCTCTGCCACTTCTTGCCTCATATCAGAATCACCTCCCGTAAGAAGAAAATTACCAATAGCTGATACGGGGTGTACAGGAGCATCATCATATCAACTCTGATGGGAGAGTCAAGGATGATGAGCTCAATATTTTTTCTTTAATGCGTCTCTTACTCTTTTTACCCACAACGAGTATCTTCATGGTCTCTTTCTTAGCCAGTCAAAAGAGTGTTGAGGTACAAAGATCATAGAAGGTATCGTTGAAAATCTATCAATCATCTTTTGGTGCTGATAAGTAATATTGATAAAATATGGTATACCCGCAATAGACATAATATAGTTTGCTTCTCAAGGATCACGACTATAACTAGAAGCAACTTTATTTCAGTTTATCTGATCTTGTTTATTAAGATTAACCAGCAATTGAGCCATAAATACCTGAGCATCATGATCAGTGGCAAAATTCATATCAGAAAAAATAGCATAAAAAGCCTTGCTTGGAAAATTATTACTATTCATTATATCACCAATTCATTCTTGTTTACCAAATTCCGTAATATCTCATAACAGCTTATCGAGCACTCCCTTATTGGTAATAATATCCTTTCAGTAGTCACCTATCCATGCTGTTCATTTTTTTACTACCGCAGGTCATCAAGGACAAGAAAAATCATGTTTGGTAACTTCTCATAATTGTTCAGCAAAAAAAGCAGCTATTTCACGACTAACAAAACCATTAGACTTACCTTGATTAAAGATTGCTGGCAAATTCTCTTCCATTAATTCTGCATAAATAATATATAATTAAAAAAATATACTAACTACTGCAACTGTGTAATAACATAGAACATAAATTTTACAATAATCCACGATGCTCACATGAGAACGATAGCAATTACTGCTCATTTGACGGTTTTCTGGGCGTTTTTGATACCTTCTTGCGACTCGGTAAACAAGATACCATAAAATCCATAAATCAATACAATAATCGCGATAAATGCTACCAAGCTGAGTGCAATATTGATCACATATTGGATATATCATAACACTCACTCTCCTGTTGGCCTACTAGGAAGGAATATCTTGATTAATCTTTGAATAGGACCATCAGCATCTACGACCGCATCTTTGATCGATCACTGCAATGTATCAGGAGTAGTTGTGCCAAATTTATTGGTAGGGTTTGGGGGTGGAGTATCATAGGGAAATGGTTCTGCAGCATACATAGTAGATCACACAACCATAATTGCGATCAACGAACAGATAAGTCAGACACAATATTTTATCATTAGTAGATAAATAAATAAATATAATACAAAGTATAAGGATTAACACAACTTAAGTCAAGAAAAAACCCTAACAAATTGATCAGCTAGAGCATATAGTATTTAGAAAGTTAATAATATTAATGTAAATGTCGAAGAGGAGACTCGAACTCCCAAGCCTTGCGGCACACGAACCTCAATCGTGCATGTATACCATTCCATCACCTCGACATTTGTATTGATTTTGTATTGAAGACTACTATAGTCTGACCGATACAGTGTTGATACTTGTAATGATTATAGTCACTGTTTCAAGTTTTAATTTTACTATCTAGGAAATGAGAATTCTCTCCAATTTTGACACGAAGCTATACAATACACTCAGAGAGCAATATCTCGAGCAATATGGCTCTGAAAATGTCATGATCATCAGAAGAGCAAGTATTTTCTTCTGGTTGTACATTATGTTTCCGCTGATGGTGATGTTTTGCGTATTGGCATTTATGTCTCGACTTGCATTTGGTATCACTATGGCAGATCAAACACTCGAAAACATTCTTCATATTGGAAGTTTAGTAAGTGGTCTAATCATCTTAATTGTATGGTGATGTCGTATACTGCTCAGATATTTTGACTATACGATGGATTTTTGCATCATCACGCCCAAGGAGCTTGTATCATACAACCAAGCAGGATTATTCAACAGGCACACTGAGGTCATCGATACAGAGAAAATCAAGACAATTAATAAAATCCCTCAGTGATTCTTCGGCAGTATCTTCAACTTTGCCAATATTGTCTTCCTCAGTGAGTGAGACAAGGATATCGGAGATATTGCTCTTACCTTTGTCGAAAATCCTGAGGAAACTTACAAACAAGTGAGAAGAATTATCGAACCACATCTCAATCAGCAAGCTGGAGAGCAGATATTTGTAAAAAAAGAACAAATTTAGATCAATCAAACTGATGCAATATTATAAACAATATATTATTACAATTATCATCTATCTGACCCTGGTCGGAGGCTTGGTCTCTGCTCAGGAAGCTCTGATGCAGGTCGAGCCAGCAACACAATCAGCAAACTCTGTGATGTTTGGTAATGACTGTAACTTGAGTATCACCAACGCCGAATTATTGCAAAAAATCCATGGGCACACACCGACAGTGTCTCTGTCAGCCAACGATATCATCACGGCTCATAAAAAGACGATGGAAGCATGCAAATGAGTAATATCCAAAAATCCAAAACAACCTCGAACAACTAGTATGGTAGAAAATTTATGCACCCTTGCGATCGCAAAACTCGAAGGAAATGCGGAAGAAATATCTGATAGACCTTCATTTACAAGTGCTAAAGAACTCAAAAAAATACTCGCCACAAACGGTACAAAAAGTGAGTGAGCGGCGCCTAGCACTATTGCTGCACAATTGCAAAAAAGCCTCAGTAAGGTGACAACCATGATGTCATATACGAGTCCCGAAAAATGCGGCACGATCGACATGAGCGATGGACAATGAATCGCAACACTATACACCAATATGTCTGACTCGATCTATAATATCGTCACCGATTGTGGCAATAGTATACCTTATAGTACTCGCTGGATGCAAAACAGGGTCGGTATGCTATCATCAAGCTCACAGACTCCCTATGTATTTGGAGTACAACAGTGATGAAACTATATCGACATTGAAGTTCAAAACTGCCAAAACAGAATCTCAGCATCATACCAGAGACTATTCAACGAAGCTCAAGTCTCATCAATCAAAGCACAACACAACTACAATCTCACAAATCTCAGATATTGGATGATTAACATATCAGAGCAGACTGCTCTCCAAAAAGAAACATTTGCAAAAGCTATATCCACTACAGAAATGACAGCAAAAGACACACCCACTACAGCACAATGTAATATTAAATAGTGAGCATTAAACATTCTGACCTTGTTTTGAGTTGGGATTTTGCTATACTTGCTTTGTTGGACAGGTGGCCGAGTGGTTGAAGGCGCACGCTTGGAAAGCGTGTTTACGGGTAATACCGTAACGTGGGTTCGAACCCCATCCTTTCCGATTTTTTTTGTTGTTCAAAAATACTTGACAATAATTACAATATCTGTATATAGTGAGTATGAAATTATCTAACATATCATACATTGAGCACTGGAAGAAACCCAAACAACAGCTCAAAAAAGAAGTTGAAGATATCGCCGATCAAATTAGTGATCTACTCGATAATAAAGCAATAATACTCCCTGAAGCTATCAAGATAGCTATTCGCAAAGAGCAAGAAAATATTATATCAGCATCATATGATACGGTTGGAACATTGTTTACAAAGCTTTTTTATAGCCACAATACTACTCTTAAATCGCTCACAGAATTACATGGCAACATAGAATCTATACAAAATCTTATACCACTGTTGGTAAAAATTTCTGAGACAATTGAACCACTCAATCAATCACTAGATAACGTGATTGATTCTTTTGAGCAGCAAACAGGCATCAACGTCAAACAATTAATGCTTTCTCCAGTTCCTACTAACTATAATCAATATCCACATTTTCAATATTGGAGAAATCTATCAAATCTAAACTATCTTATAAATATAACCGAAAATATATCCTACATCGAAAGAATTAATCAATTTACTGATCTGGTTAGGTCAAAAATTATAAAACTTGCTAATGATACCAATACATATTATTCTTCAAACGACACCACTGAGGATATAGTTAATCATATAGTAAAATCAATCCAGACTAACACTATCAGGCGACAGCATCTTATTGCAAACTCACACAAATTGCCATCCAATCAACGATATTGAGATTTCTAGCTTATAACACCTTCATCCTCACAAGCTCGACTCTCTGTTTGGTTCTCTTGACTATCTTGATGTGGTAACCGTCTGCGTCCATCTCCTGTCCCTCATGAGGGATACGACCCCATAGATGATTGATATATCATGAGATCGTCTGATATCCGTCATGATCAGGGATTGGACTAGGCAATATATCATTGGCATCAATAATACCGATCATTGCATCAACGAGATATTCATCGTCCTTGATCTGCTCAATGAGGGGGGTTTCATTGTCTGATTCATCTTGGATCTCACCTACCAGCTCTTCAAGAATATCCTCCATCGAGACGATACCTAGCGTCGTACCAAACTCACTCGTCACCACCGCCATATACTTGTGAGATTGCTGAAATAGCTTGAGCAGATCATGTACCTTCTGTACTCATGGGACAAAGTGGATTTGCTTGAGGAGGTTCTTGAGGCTGACTTTATGAGTGTTGATGTATTGCTTGAAGATGTCAGTTGTATGTACTACTTCTATGATTGTATCAATATCTCCATCATAGACAGGATAACGAGAATATCACTCATGGGCAATAAGTTTCATGATTTCGTCAGTATGAGATTTCACATCAATTGCTACGATATCATGAACATTACACATAATTTGCTTGACTGTTCTATCGTCAAAATCAAATACGTTCTGAATTAACTCATGCTCTGAACGGTGGATGGCTCATCACTCTTGTGATTCTGCCAAGATCATCTTGAGTTCTTCTTCACTATGTACTTGCTCGTCTGCATCTGGGTCAATACCTAGTGATTTCATAACGATGGATGATACCTTACCAATCAACCACGTCAATGGCCTAAACAATACGTACAAGATACGCAAAGGCAATGCAACAATCATCGCGCTCTCAAGTGAATATCTAATGGCAATTGATTTGGGAGTAAGCTCTCCAATAATAATCTGGAACAAAGTAATCAATACAAAGACAAGAATGAACGAGATCGTGTACGAAATACCGCTCATCACATCAACCCCCCCCCCACATCGGTCAGACTACTGACAAAATATCGGATAAAACATTCTCTGCTGCTCGTCATAACGCCATACCCATAATCGTAATTCCTACCTGCGTGGTTGCAAGATATTTGTCGATATGATCAAGGATGTGCTGGATGACTTTGGCCTGACTATTTCATTCTTTGGCACGAAGTTCGATTTGAGAGTATCTAACCTTAACCAGAGCAAACTCAGCCAAGACGAAAAATGCATTGATCAAAACAAGAAGGAGAATAAGGAGGAAGGACATGAGAGTGTAGAATTGAAAAATCAAAGAACTAAAGAATTGAAAGATTAGAAGCGCACATCCCCCTTGAAAAGAACTCTAGCGAGTATAAAGGGGAATTAAAGGGGGATTTTTTGATCCTTAATACAAAAGCCACTATTACAGCAGGAAATTGTATTCATCGAAGTAGCGTGTTCGGGCAGGGTCTGGAGACATTAGTTGATAATATTATATACAAATAGTAGATAATTGCAAATCATGTTGAAATCACAGATCATAATGATTATCAAAATAGTATGCAGTATCTCATCATTACGCTCATCACAGTCCTCAGTATCACGATACCGACTCTTGTCACACAATCATGGTGATGGGGTTTCATTATATGGGGATTACTGGGGATTATAATTTGATTCTCCATATTTGTCTCCCCTTGACAAGGGCGCCCCGTAGGAAGTACTCTTGGGGTAGGATTTCGAGGGGCTTTATGAACAAAGAAAAAACATAAACGAAAAAGACTATTCGTCACCCTGTGAGTCCGGATCCTCGCATGAGTCATCACTCGGGCAAGGTTGTGGTCACAAGACAATCACTGTCGTCAGACTCCAGACACTGTACAATGAACTGCTACGGTAGATCGTGTACGAAAAGCTGGTGAAAGTTACCTGATCACACTGTGAGACTATCGCTGGATCTATAAGAGCAATGAATCGTTAGTACCAAGACAAGAAATCACACTATACGCCGTCACTCAAAAGCTACAAACCTGTATGATCACCCATACCCATCGAGATACGGGATGGATCAAAGTACAACAGCGAATCAGTGGTGGAGATTTTGACTATGATCGCTGGCTGGTGATGAAGTGAGTAGATGGATACATACAAGGCAAAGCACTCGAACAAGACAAAGATCAAGAACAAGTATATAAAGAAGATTTCTGACAATTTAAGGAAACAATCATCAATCAGATTAGTGAACTATTTCCAAATCCACGCAGTGCATGACGAGTAGCTGGGACGCTGATCGGTGACAAGAGCATGATCCAGAAGTCAGACTATGATATGCTCATCGACTCATGACTCGTGCATCTGATCGTAGTCAGCGGAGGCAACCTAGCTCTCATTATCCTCATCCTATCTGCACTGCTGCGTCGAATACCACTCACTATCAGATATATCATTATCGGACTAGGATTAATCTGATATGTCATAATCGTGTGACCCGACAGCAGTGTTCTGCGCGCACTCGCTATGGCGATCATGACGATCCTGGGGATACTCGCCGGGAGGAAGCGGTCATTTGGATGAATGCTTAGTATCACGACTATCGTCCTCCTACGATACAATCCTATGATGATCAACGATATCTGACTACGACTGAGTCTGGGTGCGGTGATGGGGATTTATCTCACATATCATGAGGTCTCACGACTCACTCACCACCGAGATCGTAAGCGATACAGACAATGACTGCGTCAGATCCTCCTCGTCATCAGTGCGAGCATCGGAGCTCGATTAGGAACTTTACCCGTACTCATCTGGCAGTTTGGTAGTGCCAATCTTACCAGTATTGTGGCCAATAGTGTGACTGGCATTATTGCGAGTGTGACGACGATCGCGGAATTGATAGTAATCAGTCTTAGTTCCATCGCTCCCTGAGCTACAAAGCTCCTGATTAAGTGATGAGTCCGAATTGTGAATCAGCTCGTGAGCTTGATCTATCGAATCGCAAAACTCACCGTCGAGCGGTGAGTCTGGATCTGAACCTGAAATCAATGATGATTTTGGATTATTGTATGATCTATCTTCTCACTATTTTTACTACTATATCGTCATACACAGAAGATGAGAGTTGAGTATTTGTTGGAGATTGAAGACTCGTAGGGTCGATGGCTTGCCTCGACCGATAAAAAATGAGCGAATTATGAGCGAATTATGAGCGAATTAATTTCTGCTATTTGTTGCTATATTTAGATCTGATTGTACTTTTTCTTTTCATATCAATCAACCATAATATTTACCCAAACTGTCCCATTGAGACAACGGCGTAATAGCTAAAGCATAAAGAATTTGATCATACGAGTCAAAGTATCAAGGAATTAGATTTTTTGAGAAAACTCACATAAAAACCCAAACTATGGTTGTATATTCTTGAGTTTTATTCAAATAGTATTCAAAATCTTTGATCAAAGATATATTTTCCGTCAATCAATATTTACTATCATTCTCTTCATAAATACAATAAGCAATTTCGCATTCATCATGATTTGGATTTTTCTGAAATGCATCGTATTCTTGTTCACTAAATTCATCTAAATATTTTCATATCTTTTTATGATAGGTTCTTTGCCATAAAAATAATTTTATTCCATCTCTGTGCTCCAAATAGTTAATAATATAGTTTGCCATCATTCCACATGTATCTACATGTTTTAGGATTTTTTTATTAGATTGATCGCTATATTGAGCAATCATCTCATTTTTTATTCTATGTCGCATATGACTTTCCTTAGTGATTTTATTATTTATATCATATTTATGTTCTTTAAATAATCATACATTAACAAGATGATGAAAATGTTCATGTCTTAGTACGTCATCTTGTTTCAAAACATTATTAGAACTATTAATAAAAATTCCATGGGATCGTGGATCATAAAATCAACCCTTTCATTCAAATGTCTTTTTTCATTTAAGGAAACACTGCAAAACCTACCTCTAAAATAACACTAAAATAATCAATTTTCACTAGCAAAAAAGCTAAGAAACAGTACTATATGACTAGT
>JAYSSF010000058.1:0-5688 GCA_043720715.1 bacterium | reverse complement strand
ACTAGTCATATAGTACTGTTTCTTAGCTTTTTTGCTAGTGAAAATTGATTATTTTAGTGTTATTTTAGAGGTAGGTTTTGCAGTGTTTCCTTAATGATGCAAGCGAAGATTCAATAAAATTCTTTCAGTGACTATTAGAACTTTTTGAATGAGCATCAAAAAAGTAAAAATATATTAGATCTCAAACTTAACAATTAAAAATCAATCAGAGTTTCTGCGGATTCCGCTTACTGATTGATTTTTTCTTTTTACTTCCACTCAATTCTCTTGATAAACTCAGGGAACAGCTTGACTGACTGGTTGTCAGTTTGAAATAAGAATGGTGCGACATCTTGGTTAAGTTGGTCGAGATCGAGGGTTGCAAGCCTTGCATTGATCGCATGCAACAGCTCTTCTCAGTTAGTGATACTCAGAGAATGGAGGAGACGATAGTCAGGCATCACTCACATACTCAGTAGATATGACAGATCAAAGATATCTCTCCCCTTAATTCTGCCAAAAAACGCCAATAACTTCATACTCACCAACACCGGTTGAGATACTACCCTCACTGGATATGCATACTCAAACATCTGCAAGCCAGATACTTGCACCTCATAATCAAATCACTGTGCAGCAGTATCAATCTTGATCACAAGCTTTTGTGTTGCCATGTCTGCAAGATTATTATCATACAACAGTTGTGGTATCTTGATCTCACAATGATATGCTCATTTGAAGATATGCTTCATCTCGACCCCATATCACTCTCTCCCGAGGGCCGTAGCAATATATTCACCCAGCTCACCAAACTCTGATTCAGTCAATCCCCAATTATCAAAATCAAGATCTTCCGAAAATCTCGAGCTATGATACACAAGTCTCAGTGCCGTTCACCCGATAAAACACAACTTCTGTGCCAGTGGATGCTGATAGATATAATGCAGTATTTTGACCTGCAAATACTCTCTCAAGATTGCCTTAGGCTTATCATGTAAATTTGGTGTATAAAACGGCAATAATTGTTCTAATCTAATCATGTTGTTCCATAAAAGTGATAAATTGTTCGATGGTATTGATAAGTCTGACTACTCCATATTGTTGAGCATAGCGACGAAGTTTGCTCACATTCACGAGTTCGTGATAGCTGGATGCAGTGATCCTTAGTTCTTCAAATTCATCAGGCTCATGAGGCTTGAGATAAAACCAATCACACAATAGCTTTTCTGGTTCAGCGATACGCAGATACTTGTTTCGCTTGCGATTATAGATGAGTTGATATCACCGATAATGACGAGGCTGCACATGGTAGTACTTGTACGAACCAGTAGGTCAAGTGAGAAGTTGTGACTTTTTGGTACTGATAGATGTCTGCATAAATACTCACTCAGGGATCAAATCATAATATCTTAGTCCTGATTCCATACTAATATATGATGGCTCATAGATATCATTGGCAATCATCATCGACAAGCTCTCATCTCTCGCCATATCTACGAACACATACCGCCCCTTGGTGATTGTAGTAATATATCACTGCTTGATCCACTCAGTCAGGTTTGCAACACGAAAGTCTGTCTCATATAGCCTAATCTGAGCCAGCGAAACATATTGTTGCTTTGCAAATAATTGATGAAATTGGATATAGTTCATTTCTCAAGATTACTATAAAACGTAATGATAAGAAATATAATACACAAAAATCCAAAAATTGCAAATCGGAATACAACAAAAACAAAAATCCCGACAAATTCGAGATTGTTCGTGATTATAGCATCTAATTCTTCTAGCTTTCTAGCATCTTAGCTTTATTTACTCTGCATCAATCACTTGCCCCTCAGGCTCGCCTGCTGGTGCATCATTTTCGATGATATCGGCTGCGTCTGGGTTTGCTGCGTTATTGGTTGCACCAAACTTCTGGTAGAGCTTCATCATTTCTTCCTGATATTTGGTAAACTCAGCTTCAAATTGTTCTTTGGTTGTATCTGGATTATTCTTGAGAGCTGTACCTTCTTCGATCAGTTTGGTGATGATTGCTTTTTCTTCTTCACCGATCTTGTCAGCATTGTCCACTTGCATGGTCTCGAGTTGATAGAGCATTCAGTCAAACTTGTTCTTGGATTCAGCGAGTTCAGCACGATTCTTGTCAGCTTCTGCAAACTGTTCTGCATCAGCTTGTGCTTTTGCGATTTCTTCGTCTGAGATACCAGTAGCACCTTGGACGGTGATCTTCTGCTCTTTACCAGTTGTCTTCTCTAGCGCTGATACATTGAGTAATCCTGACGCATCGATATCAAATGTTACTTCGATCTGAGCCTGACCTCTTCTGAGTGGTGGGATACCTTCGAGGTTAAACTGACCTAGTGATTTGTTATCACTCGCCATCTTACGCTCACCTTGTGCAATATGGATGGTTACTGCTGGTTGGTTGTCAACTGCAGTCGTATAAATATTTGATTTCTTGACTGGGATGGTTGTATTACGAGGGATCATCACATGGATGAGACCACCTTCCACTTCTACACCCAACGACAATGGAGTCACATCCATCAACAAGATGTCAGATACCGCACTATTACCACTGAGGATTCCTCCTTGGATCGCAGCACCAAGCGCTACTGCTTCATCTGGATTCACGGTTGCCTTCGCTTCCTTTCCAGTGAGCTCCTTGATGATATTCTGTACAGCAGGGATACGAGTACTACCTCCTACGAGGATCACATCATTGATGTCTGACTTATTGAGTTTTGAGTCTGCTATCGCTTCTTGTACTGGCTTCTTGCTTCTCTCGAGAAGATCTGAGATCAATCTTTCAAATCCAGCTCTGGTAATCGTCTCTTGGATGTGCTTAGGAGTTCCTTCGCTGGTTGCGATAAATGGAATATTGATCTCTACTTGATCAGCAGATGAAAGTTGCTTCTTAGCATTTTCTGCTTCATCTTTGAGTCTTTGCATCGCCATCGGGTTAGTCGAGAGATCGATACCCTCCTTGGTCTTAAACTGATCCACGAGGAACTTGATGATTCTCTGATCAAAGTCAGCACCTCCCAAGTGTGTATCACCAGATGTAGCCAATACCTCGAACGTCTTACCATCTTCACTGTGATCGATATCCATCACTGTTACGTCAAACGTACCTCCACCAAGATCATATACCACGATCTTCTGAGATTTTACATTATCCATACCGTAGGAGAATGCTGCAGCTGTAGGTTCGTTGATTACTCTCTCTACTGTTAGTCCTGCGATCTCACCAGCTACCTTGGTAGCATTGCGCTGTGAGTCGTTGAAGTATGCTGGTACAGTAATTACTGCTTGAGTTACCTTTTCTCCGAGGAACTTCTCAGCGTCTTCTTTGAGCTTCTTGAGGATCATCGCTGAGATTTCTTCTGGCTTATATTCTTTGCCATCGATCACGATGAGCACTCCTCCATCTTTTGCTTCTTTGATTTCGTATGGGACAGTCTTGTCACCAGCTGTGAGCTCACTATATTTGTGTCAGATAAATCTCTTTACCTCGAAGATTACATTCTTAGGTTCCAAGATTGCCTTACGCTTTGCAAGCTTTCCGACCAAGAGTTCATCACCCTTGATATATACGATACTCGGAGTCGTACGATCTCCATCTGAGTTTGCGATTACTTCTGCTTTGTCACCAATCATGTACGCAACACATGAGTTGGTAGTTCCTAGATCAATTCCGATAATTTTTGCCATTTGTTTGATAAATTAATAATAAATAGATAATGTAGAGACATCGCTTTGGGCGTGCCCAATGAATTTGATGCATCCTCGTCATTGCGAGGAGGAGACACGAGGCGCCCGCAGGAAGTACCCTTGGGGCACAATCCAGTGTAAATATTTCACTAAATGCATAGCACCCAAAATCCATTGGTGCTATATTACACAAAAATAATTATTTTGCAAGAGATTTTTAGCACGTAGTGAAGATGGGTGCTACATCTTACAAATTATTGTATAGTTTTTATTCTTGTCAAAGGTGATTTACTATATATACTTGAAATTTACATATACAACCTGTAATATTATAGATAATTTATACATTTAACCTGTAATATTTTATGTTTATAACAAGATTACTGTTTGAAACTATCATATCACATGCATCAAATAAGATCATTGTGATTTATGGACCAAGACAGGTTGGTAAAACAACACTCACTAAACTTCTTGTTGATCACTACAATCTCAAAACTCTCCACATCAGCGGAGAAAATATTATCCAACACAATTATTTTCAGTATGAAGATTTTGGCAAACTCAGTGCATATATACAAGATTATGCTATGATCGTGGTTGATGAGGCACAGAAAATCAGCAATATTGACATGATTTTAAAGTTAATCTACGACACCTATCCAGAGAAAAAAATTATCGTGACTGGCTCATCATCACTAGATCTAGCGAATGGTATCAGTGAATCTCTAACTGGTAGGAAGCTCGTCTACCATCTCTATCCACTAGCCATGTGTGAACTAGACACTCACCTCAATCTGATGGAACTGGATCAATATCACAAAACAGCCATGATACATGGACTCTATCCCGAAGTATACACTACTACATGACTAGAATCAAAACAACAATTACTCAAGGAGCTTGTCAACTCATATCTGTTTAGGGATGTGCTTGCTCTTGATGGAATCAAACATTCTCAAGTACTGGTAAATCTAACCAAACTACTCGCATATCAGATCTGACAAGAAGTTTCTATCAACGAACTGGCCGCACAGCTATGAGTATCAGCAGAGACAGTCAATAGATATATCTATCTCCTTGAACAATCATTTATCATCTATTCATTGAGAGCCTATAGCAAAAATTGAAGAAAAGAAATCAGCAAAAAACATAAATATTACTTCTATGACCTGGGCATTAGAAATACGCTCATATCCAACTACGATCCCATTGAATCTAGAGGCGATAAGTGAGCTTTATGGGAAAACTTTGTCATCAATGAGAGGATCAAACGATCATCGTACTATCACCACTACCATAATAGATACTTCTGGAGAGCCTATACTGGATCCGAGGTAGACTATATCGAAGAATACGGATGATGAGTTCATGGATATGAGTTTAAATATCAATCTCAAAAAATGACTAGCTCAAGAGCATTCTATACAGCATATCCTGATGCTTCATTGCAGCTCATCAATTCATCCAACTACCTCAGCTTTATAACAAATTCTCAGTAATTATAGTAGATTTCATATAAAAATAGGAATACTATTATCTATGAAATCTACTACGTAGTGCATTATCTTGAGGCGTGAGTTGATTCTAATTCTAAGTGTAATGCACTATAACTATTTTGCAAGACTTTTTTAGCACGTGGAGAAGATGGGTGCTATGATGAAGAAAAATCTCTTAAATCAAAGCATACAACCAATACTCATCCTGATATTTGAGTGGTAGTGGCTTAGGATTGGCGATAATTTTATGGTACGAGCAAACAAAATCAATCTGTTCTAATAGATTATTACCGAGTCATCGACATAATCTTTTCCTCATGTGATACGAATCATGGTGCTTGAGTAGTCCAAGATACGAGTTGGTACGAGACAGCAACTCTCAAACTTCAGACCCCCCCCCTCAATTTGAAGCAATCTCATATTTCATACGATTGATATGATATCTTGTCCTTGGTCAGATCTGCCTATGGTATGGATAAATCATCACTCACAG
>JAYSSF010000057.1:0-15979 GCA_043720715.1 bacterium | reverse complement strand
TAACATTTAGTCATTGTGCTAAATTAGTTCTAAATAACAGCTCTATTATGCTGTTTTCTAGGTTATTTAGCCACACTAAATTTTCTATTTAGCCGATTAATCAGAAAGTCAATTCTTGGAGTACCTGTCATTCATAAATCACTATAAATTGACTCACAAGTTGACCTAATTGCTTTGGTAGTACTAGCATCGAGCTCAGCAGGTATCTTTGGTATTCTTGCAGTGCCTGTAAATGAACCTCCGGTAGGGCTATATTTGTCATCAAAATCCAATACTTCTCCTCCGCGTCCCGGATCTTCAATGAGAGACGCTTGAATCTTGCTATCAATTAATGATACCGCACAACATACCTCAAGATATCACTCAAGATATGGTTCAATTATAATATATTGGTCTAAATTAAGAGCAACCTCAATTCATTGTCTCAATTGATCTAAGTTCGAGCATTTAGCAACACCAATGGAAGATCATCCGGAACAAGGTTTAACTACGACCTGCTTTCATAATGTATGAAATATGTTCTCCAGATCATATCATATATATGTCTCATTAGTTAAAATCATATAATCACAAACAGGATATCACCAATGCTTTAAAAGCAATTTAACTTTAAGTTTATCCATTGTCCATTGTGCAGTAAATAGATCAGGACCTACTACAGATGCACCACACATTTGAGCTAATCATTGGATACTACCATCTTCTCAGCCATTGCCATGCATAATAGGGAATAAAATATCCAAGTTAATAAACATATCTGACTGATATCGATTTTTTTTAATCTTGAGTTTGAGCCCTCCTATTCATGGAATAATTGTAATAGGATATAGTCATTTTCATGATTTTAAAAGATGTGTAAAATCAGAAATCTTTCCATTAAATGATGGCACATGATACCACTTACCTGATTTATCAATATAAATTGGTACAATATCATAACCACACTGAGTAATATAGCGGTACGCAGCACAGGTCGTAATGACACTAATCTCACTTTCAGTACTAATTCACCCAAATACAAGTCATAAGGTCTTCATGAAAATATGAGAATAAGAATTGAAAAAAACGATGCAAACAGTATACCAAACTATGCCCTGATATCAAACTAAAACAGCATCTATTCACGGAGTACAAACAACATACTATCTTGTTGAGTCACAAGGATCTATCAAGAAGACCTGCATCTTTCTGCACGGACGAATGTCTGCGGGACTGCATTTTCAGCAAACCGCACAACAATTATCTCAGCAGTGATATCGTATCATCATGGTAGACCTACCGTGATTTGCCAGATCACAGGAACCTCAAACCCCACGGACAATCACTGAATATGCTCAGCGACTCAGCGATACACTAACTACGCTCCATGAGTATTGAATATCGGTCCTCATCTGACATAGTTTCGGTGGTAGAGTGATCATCGAGCATTTGACTCGTGGATGAAATCCTCATCAGCTCCAACAGTGAATCCTCATCTGATCATGATGACTCAATACTGTATCTAATAAGTGATTATCAGCAATAGTACAATCCTATAATAAGCTCCTTGGTCGCATAGGCAGCATATGATCTCACATCAAACAGATCGCACATCGTATCGCAAAAAGATTCATCTACTCAAGTGATTATACCCAAGTATCACCCATCATGCAGCAGATTTTCAACCAAACAGTCAGATACAATCAATGATCGCTCCTATCACAGATCACAATACCTATCTTACTTATTCGATGAGAGCAGGATGATCAAACCCCAATTAGTGATGCTCAATTTTTCGCTCAACAAATACCTCATAATACACTTGTCACTATCCCATATGCTGGACACTTCACATACCTCGACGATCCAGTGACAGTTTTAGCGTCTATCTTCAACTTCTTATGACAGTAATATCCAATATCGTCTATATTTTTCAAAATGAGCACTATGAGATCGGCAGGTCGCTTTCGATCATCTATCGTTTATGACTCAAGATCTTTCGTCATACGAGTCAGTCACCCACATGGACAATCAAAGCAAAATGAGCGACACGATGATCGGTTGTACTAACAGGAGTATGACTTATAATGAGCATTTTGTTAGCTTATTGAGACCCATCAATGCAGATTTATTGATATAGTATTCTTTTGGTCTGTGTATTGATTCTATGATTTCCTGTGATACTGGGCATCATGTTCGCATTAACAAATGTAATTATCAAAGCATACTTTCGCCGCAAAGCCAAACTTGCGGAGCAACTCATTCTCAAAACTGGTGCAACTGTCATGGGTATCTCTTGAAGTTATGGTAAAACGACGATGAAGCATATTATTGCTCACATGATACAGTGAAGCGGCAAATCTTGCATCTATCCATCGGGCACTATCAATACCTATGAATGAATCATCCAGTGGATTATCCAGTACTGCAATAAGCCAGTAGACTTTATTGTGATTGAGATGTGAGAGTACTACCCTGGAGATGTCGATCAGATCGCACAGCTGGTCCATCCACATAGTGTCATCATCACAGGAGCAACATATCAGCACTTTGAGAGGTTTGGCACAGAACAAAAATTGGTCGATACACTCTTGGAATGAGTCAGACATATCAATACTCAAGGTATCGTCTTATATAATGCAGATTCTCAGTTACTGACGAAATATATATCAGCAGATCATATACAATATCAAGGCTATCATAGTACAGCAATACAGCACGTGCAAGTACTACCAGATCTGGCATGAATGCAGTTTGACTACGAATGAATCACATATCAGACCAAATTACTATGATCTCATATTCCTGCGACCATTGGTTGAGCGATCGAACTACTCAAACACTACGGTCTTGATCAGCATCTTCAGGATAGCATCTCACAGATCCAGTCTATCGAGCATCGTATGCAGCTAAGAGTATTTGGTCACACTGATACAGCAATTTTGGATGATGCATTCAACTGAAATCTTGAATGATATAAATCCATGATTCAACTCATCAACCAACAATCACGATCCTGACCAGTCATCTATATTACACCAGGTATTATCGAATGATGAACCAAGTCTGACTATATTCATGATCAAATTGCACAACTCTTGTCTACTGCTTCGATCAATGAACTATGGCTGATCGATACAAGCTCAACAGCACTCATCACCAAAAACCTCAACAGCAAACTAAACTACGAAGTCAAACACTTCGAGACAATGCAGCAAGCACTCGCTCAAATGAGCAACTATCATCATAACCATACGCTCTTTGTTATTCAAAATGATTGGCCTGAGTTATATACGATTTTGAAGTAGTTTAATGGATCGCTTGATAGATTCATTTAATTTCTCCCCAACCTTCTACTCCTACTATATGCGGATTATTATTATTTATTTTGAGAAATTCTTTATTCCATGACGTATAAGGCATAAATACTGTAATTCCGTTGTTCGCAACAGGCTCAGCATTATGCGGTGCGTCCTCTATCATAATAGTAGCTTTAAGTCTCTGACATAGACTAAGCTTACTTATATCACTTCCATCTCGCTTGTGTCATAAAAAATTATAACTACTGAATAATCATTCAGCACCGTGCTGCTCAAAAAGATCGATAGTATTGTTTTTGAGCGATTCAGAACGAGCCGTACCAATATGTAAATCTTTTCATTGATTTTTCAAATACCGGCAAACCTCTAGGGAATCTTGTAGAAAACCCAATGAACTATGAAATACTTTGTCACCAAGAAGATCATCAAAAAGGTCTTTACACTGCTGGTCAGTAAGATGGCTAAATCATAAAATCTTGTTTAAATGAAAATGCGTAACACTATCATAAGGTAATTCTTTTCATCCAATCAGATGATTATAAAATCACAATACTTTTTTCATAGTAGGAATCATCACATCGTCTAAGTCTACAACAATATTTTGAGACCATTTAGCTCTGTTCATCAAACTTTCATTACAGAATAATGAATAGCTTATAGCGATCTATATACATAATGTCAATAGTAAAAAAATCCCCACATTTCTGCGAAGACTTTACCTTTGACCTACAACATTTGACCTATAACCTATTTACTCTCCTTGTCTTCATACTCTGCTACTACTGCATCAATATCGCCCTTTTCGTTGAAGTATACTTCGGAGATATGATCCACTTCACCAGCCATGATCGACTTGACAGACCTGATGGTGTCAGCTACCTTACAATATACACCTGGGATACCGGAGAACTGTGTAGCCATGTGCATTGGTTGTCCCATAAATCTTTCGAGTTTACGAGCTCTCTGGACAGTGAGCTTGTCTTCGTGTGATAGCTCTTCCATACCCAAAATTGCGATGATATCTTGAAGTTCCTTGTATCTTTGGAGCATCGCTTGGACTGCTCTGGCAGCATCGTAGTGCTCTTGTCCTACGACTTGAGGAGTCAATACGGTGGAAGTCGAATCGAGTGGATCTACTGCAGGATAGATACCTTTCTCCGTGAGTGCACGGTTGAGTACGATAGTACCATCCAGATGGGCAAATGTCGTCGCTGGAGCTGGATCTGTCAGATCATCTGCTGGTACATATACGGCCTGCACCGATGTGATTGAGCCATTGACCGTAGAAGTAATACGCTCTTGAAGTGCTCCCATATCGGTCGCCAATGTAGGCTGATATCATACTGCGGATGGGATACGACCCAACAACGCTGATACCTCACTACCCGCTTGGGTAAAACGGAAGATATTATCAATAAAGAGCAATACATCTCTCTTCTCTTCATCACGAAAATACTCTGCCATCGACAGACCAGTAAATGCGACACGAGCACGAGGTCCAGGCGTCTCATTCATCTGTCAGAACACCATCGCTGTCTTGTCCAATACGCCTGAGTCAGACATCTCATGATACATGTCGTTACCCTCACGAGTACGCTCACCTACACCTGCAAATACCGCTACACCATCATGTGCCTTAGCAATATTGTGGATCAGCTCCTGCATCATCACCGTCTTACCCACACCCGCACCTCAAAATAGCCCTGCTTTACCACCCTTGAGCATCGGAGCGAGGAGGTCAACTACCTTGATACCAGTTTCAAAGATTTCTGCCTTGTTGGTCAATTGCTCAAAACTTGGACTAGGACGGTGAATTGGATAGGCTGACTTAGTCTGTGGTTTTGGGAGTCCATCGATAGGCTCTCACAAGACGTTGAACATACGACCGAGTACTTCTGGACCGACAGGCACCATAATCGGGGCTCCAGTAGCTACTACTTCATCGCCTCTGCGTAGACCATCAGTACTATCCATGGCGATACCTCTCACGATACTACCATCGAGCTGCTGTAATACTTCAATCACAACTTCTACTCATGCTGCATTGGGAGATGTAACCTTGATCGCATCATAGATACGAGGTAAGTCAGCATCAAATTGTACATCTACGATTACTCACTGGAGGGCTACGATACGTCACTTAGTCATTATGGCTTATATCAGATAAGGTTAAAATATATTATAAACTCTGTTCACAAGCAGTGACTATACTGGTTTCATTCTCATCTTCAACTCGATTGAGAAAATGACACACATTATGTCACTCAAAGACTTGACATAAGATTATAAATAGTTACAATTGACTCATAGCGCCTATCTCTATATCATTTAACCTATAACATATTGTTATGCGAAATATCGTAAGAGTAATTGTCTATGTCTGAATCGTATGAGTATGAGGTCTATATCGGTATCAGCATCCTACTCGATATGGAAATCTTATTGCCCGTACTAAGTCTAACGTAGAAGTAATATCTACTGGAAATTCTCTGTCTCCTGTTGAGACATCTCCTCTCATGACATGAGTACAGATTTCTGATACAGTTGAACAAACTGGAGAATCAATTATTGCTCAAATTGTACAACACTTAAGTTGAACTGAAACAAAACATAATGAGGATAACCCTTTTGGTGAAACATATATTACTATCACGGATACCAACAAAGAGATAAACACCTCACCATCCTATCGAGATGAATGAACCACTGACTCATCCACATGTACTACTCCTCGAGGTAGATCAGTCGCTGGAGCAGATTGGACACTTGCATTTGCATCTGATCAAGCTACTACGGACAATGTCTGTGTAATTGAAAAGAGAATCTGTATCCAGTGAGTCCTCGGTGGCTCATATGCACAACATACTTGCTACTTCAACTGACAGGACTGACAATATGAATATCTGGGTATCAGATGATCTGATAGTACCACTCTTATCAATCAAGTAGAGCAACAGCTTGGAATCAATCTTGATTGACAGACCAATACTCCCTGAGACCGTAGGGAATCCTCTTGAGGGCAAGGGGGATACGGCAAAGCCGAGGGGGTTTATGTAGACGATACTCAATGAGTCTCAAACTATGCGCTTATTGACACTGAAAGAATTCCTAGTGGCAGAACTAATAACGGATGATATAGTGATTCAAGCAATAATAACTCGGAACTCGGAACTCGCGAACTCGCATACGACCTCTGACCAATTACTGTGCGCGCTCCTGAGACTAAAATCTCAACTCAACAAGAAGCTAAAATCAATCCAAACGGTAATGGCGTCCAATGAATAGTAAATAACAAATGAAATAGTCCTCGTCTCAGCTACTCTACTGATAATGCTAAGCTTGCTCCTACTGAACCCGCTCCTGGACAATATACCTGTACAACTCCTTGGGGCTCACAGACATTTCACAATCAACATGTAATTGCGTTTGAGTCATCATCGGTACCACAATGACAAGCATGTAAGTCAGAATTTAGGACATGCACATACTGATATCTGAGATGATCATACACCCAGCAAACCTGTACCATCGCATGAGTCAGAAATACCAATACCAATGATCCATATCGCAACAATGGATGATACTACTCCAGAGGTAAGTACTATAATGACGACTACGACTATAACTACTATAGCAATGGAAGATATAATGATGATCGGTATGATGATCGGTACTACAAAAATAACAACTATAGCTATAAATCTCCACGCAAAGCCAATGATAACTGCTTGATCGATAGCTATTGATATGTAGGACATGGAAGCACATTTACCATGTATGAAAAATCTGAAGTCTGACCAAATGATAGTTGTCGTTCGATCACGAGGATGTGCGACGATGGCGATTTAAGTGGTTCCGATAGATATAGATATACCCGCTGTACCCAAATCTCTCAAGGCAATGTTCGCTCTGACCCAGGATGATATCGTCGTGAAGACAACAGAAAAGTAGCGCCCATAAGCGATACCGTCTATCGTGTCAAAAATCCAAACTCTATCTCTCCAGTACCTCGTAACTATCGTGATAGCTGTTACGACTCTCGCTTGGGAACAATTGATGATGCATCATTTATCAAGGCATTTAAAACATCAAGCGTCAAAGCTGGTCAGAAATGTGAATATGAATATAGAAACTGCAATAATGGAAATCTCGACGGTTCCTACAAATACAATACATGTACTATCTGATCAAGCAACAATATCAAATCAGCTAATAACTCAGTGAGTAGATATACGTCAGACGATAAATATGAGGATCGCTACTATGTGAGAAGGTCTGATGACGATAGATATTATAATAAGTATGATGACGAATATTATCCATCTCGCTGATCAAGATATGATGACTATGACTCCAATGTCAGATCATACGGGACAAAGTCAGATCCTCAAGCATGATCATGTTCTGTGGCAAACTATGGAACACTAAATAATTCTGACTTCTTGGTTATGTATCGCGAGACCAACCCTGCTCCATGAGTAGCCTGTGATAGTGTCGTGAGAACCTGTACCAATGGGTCACTCAGCGGTCCAACCACACACAACTGACTACGATGTAGCAATGTCGCATCCGTATGTGGCAATGGCGCGAGAGAATCTGGTGAACAATGTGATCACAAGGACACTGCCAAATCATGACGATGATCTGGATGATGTTCTCTTGCTTGTACTCCAGTCCAGCAGATTACTGTCATCGAGGAAAAGTGTTATGACTATACCGATACAGCCAAACTATGTGCTGGCAAAAACTGATGAACAGTACAAGACTCCTGCAAGCAAGTCAGATCTTGTCCTACTATTCAAACAACTCCAGGCAAAGTACAGTTTATGGCTTGGGAAGAAATCAATGGCAACTGGATGAAAGACGTATGTGAACTATATATCTCAGGGGTCAAATTTAGTATTGTAAAATGTAATACTAATGATATAGTCGCTCCATATCAAGAAACATACAGTCATGTGATTGAAAATGTGACTCCATGATCATATCAAGTCATAGCGCGAGCTATCGGACTATATGGTCAAGCATGATATAGGCCTCAGCGACCTGACCCTAGACTCTGAGATCCCGCTAATACATTTAGATCACAGTGTTTTGATGTAAAATCATGAGAAACAAGTCATATTAGATCATGATTCAAAGCAGCAATGTCTACCAATGATAAAACCCATCCAAGGTGGATTATGGATCCAGTCAATGGCCAGAAAGAATGATATCCTGGATGCTAGTGCCCCTCTATAACTTTATTCTATCACTATATCTTACTATTAATGAATTGGAAAGAACTCACAATGATGTGATTTTTATATTTTAATTGATGACCAACTACTGATCAACTATGACTCGTAAGACAATGATACTTAAATCAACTATGATCTGCTATGAATTATGTTGAAAGTAATCCTGGCAAAGAAATTTTTGATCTACAAGGTCAGATTGGTAAGGCGGTAGATGGAGTTCTCTACGTCAGCCCTATTAAGACAATACCTAATCTCCCAAGTTATACATATAAGGACAATTATACTATATCATTATATTCTAATGATAAAATTGAACAGACCAATCTAGCAGATCAGTGATTTAAGACTATCTTCACTGTCCAGTATGAATGAGTTAGTATGTGAACCATCTCTATCATTACTTATAAGAATGGTGATGATTATAAAGAACATGTCAAGTTAACTACTGAAAACTGAGCAAAAGAATATTGGGAATGAATTGGATTAAAAAAATGAAAAGAATGAAAAAACCCTCGTAGATTTAAATGAACTATCATGAATATACTTATAAAGTTTAGTGAATCATTACACAATGCAATAAAGCATCAAGAAGCACTATCTGGATGATCAAAATAGTATAGGCTCTAATCTCCTCTGGTCGTAAAGCTGACCGCAGGCATCTGCCCAGCGATTGGATGGCGAATATTAGATAGAAAATCAAAATCTGACTGCTCTACTCACTCACCCATATGGCTCACAATGTGCGAAGGGACTAACTCAATATCAGTCAGATCAAGCGATTCTAATTTGGATACAAATCACACAATTGAGTCTAGTTGTGGGCCAAATTTTGCCTTTTGCTCATCACTGAGATTGAGTGCTGCGAGTTTACATAGATGATCGAGTTGTGCTGGAGTAACTGACATAATATCTTAAGTTATAGGTTATAGGTTATAGGTTATAATAAGGATTCATACCTTGAGATCAAATTAATTCTTACTATTGTATGGTAGTTTTTGATTGTTCTTTGTTCTATAATAAAATAATCAATCTCGAGTCCCCTGAATCAGCATCCATAAACTCATTAGCCTATCAGATCCATCATAGAGGATATTAGCGCCGAACCATCATAACTGCATCCAAAATCCACAACCATAAAATAAGATTTTTCCTCGCCGAGGTGCATTATTGCGTATAAAGAAGATACGATTGCGAGCCTTGTAGTATACATTACGAGGGGATCATAGATAGCTTGTCTGTGAGAGGTTTCTGGGTGCTTCCATATGATTGACAGTAATATCGGTCGCTACTAGCATCGTAAATCATGCATGATGTGCACGATATCCAAAATCCAAATCCTCATACACAAACTCAAACTGATTATCAAATTGTATCACCTGAAATACAGCACGAGGAGCAAAGAGTCACATCACACTCTTCATTTGGATCTGTACACAGTGACAAATCATGTCTTGCTGGGTATTTCATGATATGATATGCTTTCGTCATTTTGCTTTGCCTGATAGTGCGTAATTAGGTTCTGGCCAACACATCGCTCGCCGCATACGATCAAATCACTGGGTCTGAATACGACCTGTATCGCGATACATGATAGTAGGAGACAACACACAATCATGTCAGAGCTGGTGATATACTTCTTGGTAACGATGTACCATGCGCTCTACAAAGTCTGACTCTACCATCCCATCATCGTCCATATACAAGACATAACTACCGGTCGCCATCTCCGCTCCATAGTTGCGCACCCAGCTTGCACCTTTGCCAGCCACAAATGTCGTATTGTGAGTAGTGATGAGCCTGACTTCCACTCATGCTTTATCCAAGATCGCATGCACTTCCTGACTGATCTGGTCAAACTCACGGCCTGTAACCATACGATCGATACACAAAACCACCTCGATCTTCGGATATGACTGCTGCGCGATACAAGCAAGTAATGGCTTCCGGATTGAAGATGGCTTATTGGTTGGGATGACGACCGAGACAAGTTTCATGAGTCTATGATGATGATTTTGATCCTTGTTTCAATGGTTATTTATTATTTTGCTGTTGCTTATACGCTTGACGATACATATCATTCATCATTGATACGATTTTTTCAGTCACTATTGATTCCTTTCATGGAAACATTGATATCAGTCATTTGAAATCCTCCTGAGAGGCAACATTCTCATTCCATGGTCGCCGTTGATTAAATTCAATTGATCATCATGACAGCTTAAATATTCACTTCATGATATCTTCTTTATCAGTATCTGGACTATAGGCAAGCGATTTGATAATAATAGACACTATCAATCATACCACCTTATTAATATCATATGATGCTCACTGTTTAAGTTTAAATTTTGTAGATTCTGTTTTTAATGATCGGACTTTATTGCTATATGAAATACCTATTGAATATGTAATTTTACGATTATTCCTTGGGCTGATTACGATAAGGTCTGTATCTCATCACGGACTCAAAATCCTTACCACAAAATCCTTACTATAATTTTCATAATCCTTGCTAATTTTTGTAGTTACTTGATCCAAAATCTTAGCCTTTCAAATACCGGCTCAAGCCATTGAATCAATTTTCTTAATGAATTTTGCATCTTCGATAATTTGCTTTTGCTCTTGTATTTTGATGTTATTAGTTTTTGATGTGGTTGCTCATTTTGACAATACTATTTTACTTACGGTAGTTTGAACTTTGTTAATAGACTCTTTATCTTTTATAATAGAAGAACCATTTACATTATTTTTAATCAATAAATCAATTGCTTTCTTGGGATCATTTGGATTTGCTGCAATAGCTTTATTCATTTGTCACATATATTTGTCATACATAGCTGCATAGCTCTTAAAATTAGTAACATGAGGATCCATTTTAGTAAATGCAGGATTTCTCCCCTTTTCCCATCATCGTCATTTATTAAATGCATTGACACTATAAATTTGATCTTCTTTTTCAGTAATCTTCTTGCCGACATATCTGAGCCGATCCTTAATGCTTTTGCGAGCAGAATGAAGATAATTCATTGATCATTTTATGTTTTTGTGCACATCCATTCTATCGTCCCTTCAAGCCAAAAAACTATAGCGTTTGTTTAATGGTAATTTCTCACTTTCTTTTTTGAGTTGTATCAGTCATTGACCATGAATATAATATGCTTGCCTATGCGTGTATCCTTTTTTAATTAATACTCAATAATTAAAATCTGCATAGTTTTTACCAGTAAACTCTGTTTTAAGTTTCAATCAGGTAATTTTTTTGTCTTTGGTTATATATCATATAATTCTATTTCTGGGTATAGGTACATTATTGTGATTACATCGTTTGCCTTTAATCATTTTAATATTTGTGTCTCACACAGTATTACTAAAATAAACCATCTCCGAGAAGGATCAAGCCTTATCGCTATATACTTTTAATCATCTTTGATGAGCGGTATCGGGTTGCATATGAAAAAATCAAGTACCACCATCGCTTGCTATTTTACCATTTAGTTTATGTATATTGATTGATGTTGCTTGTCCGTTTCACTCAATCTCTGATAATACAAATAGGGTTTTAATAAATAATCCAGATTTCCCATCAGATGACTTACTGTCATCTACTCAGCTTGAGTCACACATCTTATCATAATGCCTCATTGACTGCAAAAACTTATACAAATAAGAATTCCCTTTTGCTTTATCAATTAGTCAGTGATTCTCATTAAGAATCTTCGCTATTGATTTCTTGACAGCAATAAAACTCTCCTTCTCAAATGTAACTGATGAAGTATTTACCGAAGATATTCTTTTTGAAGAGAAGGTTTCTGACATTAAATACTATTGTTGGTTAAAACTTTTCTTATTAGAGTGTTGTTGCTCTATAGCTTCTCATAGCTTATTTATTATCATATCGCCATCATCCTGTGGTATTTCTTCTTTATTCTCAAATAGATGGAATGAGACTACTACTTTTAATGAATCAGTTGATAATCTTGTTTCCAAAAGGAGTCTTAACTTATCTTTAAGCTCCTCTGATACCTGAAAAAAGATTCTTCTTTCACCAGACTTAATATATGCGTCAATAATGCTTCTTTGTCTTTCATCATCTCAAGTACCATAAAAAAATTTTCATCGAACATCTTCTTTGTTGTTTGGTCTAGGTACCCCATATTTAGTATCCTGTATAACGCCTCCACATATAATACTTAAGGTAGCTTTATCTCATGTATTAGGTCAATCTGCGTATTCAAAAGTAATATTATCAAGAAGGTATCTCTGCTCTTTTTCTACGTACACTTCTACTCTATCACAGCGCACTCATCCTACCTTGCTATTATCAGATCAGCCTATTCTTTCTGTTGATGGTGCTATATAAAACTCCAGATTTTGCACTGAGAATCACTTTTTTGAAATAATTGCATCCTCCAGGTTATTTCTCGCATCCACAACTGATTGGTATTGTCATATAAGATATGCTATTTCTTTTCTTTTATAAAACAAAAATCACCCAAGAATTCATACGCTAATTAGAGATCTTTTGAGTATTTTGTTAGTTTTGGTATAAAGTTCTTGATTCATGAATTTATATGAAAATATATATTATAATACTTACACGCTATTATTAATAGGAAAGCGATATATTAATTATCATATCTTATAAGTTAGTAATCTTAATGTTATCTTGTGACGGGAGCTTACTTTTTTAATTGTAGTTTTAGGTGTCTTTGTAAATTTGCAATATGAATAAATGCTATTTTTTCGATCCAGTTATGATATGATTTTCCTGATCATTTAACATAGGCGTCAATTATCTTATCATTTTCTTTAATTGATATAGTAGACTTAGCTCAGGCCTCGCTATCAGCACGAATTACATACTTCGAACCTCTACTATCAATAAACCTAATTTCAACATATGATCAGTCATCACTCGAAAACGACACTATTTCATACTTTTCGGTACTGGTTTTGATGATCATTTTATCTGGTTGGAGTGGGTAGCTATGATCTGCAAGATTATTTTGGGGGAATGACTTAAAAAAAGCACTTACTAGTTTTTGAGCATCAACAAGAGCTTTGTCATATTGATTTTCAGATTTTTTTTCTATATTATCTTTGAAAGATGCTATACTAGTGTCTATTTGTTTTGATGTTTCAGTGTTCTTCATGATATTATATGTAAAAAAATACTATCTTAATTATACCCTACTATCTTATCTTTGTCAAATCACATCAAATCCAACATCAATCTTGTATCACAAAGCGTTTTCACTATAAGAATGGGTATGGATAAGATTCGTAATTTTTGTATTATTGCACATATTGATCACGGCAAGAGCACACTCGCAGACCGTATGTTGGAGATCACTGGAACGATTAAGGCTAGCAAGAATAGTCAGGTTTTGGACAAGCTCGAACTGGAACAAGAGCGTGGTATCACCATCAAGCTTACGCCTGCTCGTATGCAGTGGAAGTGATTTGAGCTCAATCTGATCGATACTCCATGACACGTGGACTTTCAGTATGAAGTGAGTCGTAGTCTGGCAGCATGTCAGTGAGTTGTACTTCTCGTCGATGCAAGTCAGGGTATCCAAGCGCAGACTCTCTCGACACTCTATATGGCGATCGACTATGGGATGGAGATCATCCCCGTGCTCAATAAAATTGACCTCCCAGCAGCAAACCCTGAACGTGTCGGGGCAGAGATTGAGAAACTGTTGTGAATCCCAGTGGCTGACATCATCAAGGTGAGCGGCAAAACGGGAGAAAATGTGGAGTCGGTGTTGGATGAGATCGTAGCCAAAGTGCCAGCTCCTACTCCCCTCGCCTTACCAGCATCAGCACAAGCATGAGTAGCGAGGTGTCTGATCTTTGATAGTGTGTTTGATCCGTATAAGTGAGTAGTAGCCTATGTGCAAGTCGTCAATGGTGAATTTAAGGCATGACAAACCGTCCATGCCATCCACAGTGAGACGGCACTGAGTATAACCGAAGTCGGGCACTTTGCACCCAACTATGTCACTGATCCCAAACTCTCACAAGGTCAGATCTGATATATTGTCACAGGGCAGAAATCCGTCAGAGAAATCCAAATCGGAGATACTGTCGTGAGCAGACTGGAGCATAAGGAAGATACCACTATACCAGGATTTAAGAAGATTAAGCCATATGTCTATGCAGGAGTCTATCCAATGAGTAATGATGAGTTTGATAAGCTCAGAGATGCATTTGAAAGATTGGCGCTCAATGATAGTGCCATCGAATATGAATATGAAAATAACAAAGCTCTTGGATTTGGCTTCCGTTGTGGGTTTCTTTGAATGCTACATATGGATATCGTCAAGGAGCGTCTCGTGAGAGAACATAAGGTCGAGACAATCTTCACCATCCCCAACGTAGTCTACCTCGTCCAGTCTAAGCAAACAAATCTTGACGATATCAAATCTGGCAAAAATCTCATCGACCTTGCAAGAACTGGTATGTGGAAATATGTCGCACAACATGAAAAGCGATCTGATATCGAAGCACTCACCGACCTCGCAGATCATCTTCTGATCGAGGCAATATCCGTAAGATGTAAGCGCTGGCTGATTGTTAGATCTGGCGGAGAGATGATCCCCAACTGACTCGTCGAGACCATGCTCGAGCCCATGACCAATATCGAAGTAGTGGGACCAGCGGACTATTATGGCAACATATCCAAGTTGTGCCAAGACTATCGTGGTCAGCTCAAGAGTACTGAATATATCAATGATAGAGTGTTATGGAAATATCGCATCCCGCTGGGAGAGATCATTATCGATTTTTATGATCAACTCAAGAGTCTGACCAGGGGTTATGCTACCATGAACTACGAGTTTGTGGGTTATGAAGAGTCGGAGTTGGACAAAGTGGATATCCTGATCAATGGTGAGCTCGCAGAGTCATTCTCCATGATTGTACACAGTAGCAAGGCGTACACGACTGGGTCAGATATCGTCACCAGACTCAAGGAGCTTATCCCCAAGCATCTGTTCTCCATCCCGCTACAAGCCGCCATCGGTAGCAAGATCATCGCTCGTGAAACCATCTCTGCGATCAAAAAAGATGTCATCGCCAAGTGTTATGGATGAGACATCTCTCGTAAGCGCAAACTCCTCGAACAACAGAAGGAGTGAAAGAAGAAGATGAAAGAGTTTGGTCGCGTGAGTGTGCCGAACGATATCTTTATCAAGATGGTAATGAGGTAAAATAAGGCTTCGCTCTTATTTTGCTGCGATGGACCTTAGTCCTTGCAGTAACAAAAAAATCCGCACTGGAGCCTGTCTCATAAATCCAAGCACTTGTTGCTTGGATTTTTCTGTGAAACAGAAAAATCGGCTTAATGGTAAAAAAGGTGTGGCTATTCTACTCTAGAGTTAATCAAATACAGTATTAGTTTTAATTTCCTATCTTCCCTTAGTCCTCTATGTAAAT
>JAYSSF010000056.1:0-16004 GCA_043720715.1 bacterium | reverse complement strand
CATAGAGGACTAAGGGAAGATAGGAAATTAAAACTAATACTGTATTTGATTAACTCTAGAGTAGAATAGCCACACCTTTTTTACCATTAAGCCCTTATCTAGTATACATAACTTACTACTAAAATATAGAAGAAAATACCTAAATCCTTACGGATTTAGGTATTTTTGGGACAGGCTCATTACTCGGGATTTTTATTTTCTTATCTATTCATCACTTGTTCAATTAATTCTTCTTCTACCTTATCAAAGATATACTGTTCCACTGGTCTTGCGCCATACGCTGGATTATAGATATCATTGATAATAGTTGCGACTCTATCATCACTATACTCTGGTAAGGTAATATCTGACTTAGCTGCTCGTTGAGCAAATAGTAGATCAAGATTCTTACGGAAGATATCTATCAGTACTGTCTTAGATAGTGGACGGAATACAATCTTAAAGTCGATTCTATTAAGCCATTCTGGTGTGAAGTGGCTATTGACCTTATCCATTACCAGCGACTTAGCATGATCATAGTCAAACTCTGTGTTTGTCCCTAGTCCAAAGCCAATTTTGCTACCCTTATCAGTAAAGAACTCAGATCCTAAATTACTGGTCATGATGATGATTGTATTCTTGAAGTCGATCAGACGACCTTTATTATCTTTGATTTGTCATTCATCGAGGATCTGGAGCATGATGTTGAGTACATCAGGTGCTGCTTTTTCAATTTCATCAAACAAGATCACTGCATATGGCTTGCGTCTGACTTGTTCGGTGAGATTACCTCATTCGTCATATCATACATATCCTGGTGCACTACCGATCAGCTTACTCACTGAGTGTCTCTCCATGAGATCTGACATATCGACTCTGATCAGTGCTTTCTCGTCATTGAAATAATCCTTGGCAATCAGCTTGGCGGTGTATGTCTTACCTACTCCAGATGGTCATAAGAACAAGAACGATGTAATTGGTTTGTTTTTCTGCACAACACTGAGACGTGATCTCTTGATCGCTTTGGTCACGAGTTGTACTACTTCATCCTGCCCATACAGTGACATAGTCAAGTCAGCATCTAATCTTCTCAGTTTATCGACCTCTGATTCACTGATCATATGAGTCGGGATGCCAATCTTCTCTGCGATGACATTGTTAATATCTGACGCAGTCACGGTTGGTCTTAGATGATGTGGTGTAGTACTTGATCCTTTGAGTTCTTGCAGTTTAAGTTTGAGTTCATTTTGTTGTTTTTTGAGTTCTGCTGCAGCAAAATAATCTTGGTCTGCTACTGCTTGCTCGATCTGTACGTCAATTGCGGCTGACTGTTCGTTGATATGTTTGTATTGTTTATTACTTTCAGCGTCAAGCTTGATGATTGCTTTGCGAGCACATGCTTCATCAATCAAATCAATTGCCTTGTCTGGTAGATGTTTAGTCAAGATATACCTCTTGGAGAGAGTGACTGCTTGTTCGATCGCATCACCTTCGATTGATACGCCATGGAAGTCTTCATATCTTTTCTTGAGACCAGTGATAATTGCAATAGTATCATCATGATTTGGTTCTCCTACATTGACTTCTTGAAACCTTCTTTTGAGAGCAGCGTCCTTTTCGATATGTTTTTGATATTCATCAAATGTTGTTGCTCCTATGACTTTGATCTGACCTCTTGCGAGCATGGGCTTGAGCATCTGGGCAGCGTCACCAGCCGTACCTTCAGCGCTTCCCGCACCCATGAGCGTATGAATCTCATCAATAAATAAGATAATACCTAGTGTTGGATCAGCTGCTTCATCTAAGATTGATTTGAGTCTGGATTCAAATTCACCACGATATTTGGTCCCTGCGACGAGCGTACCCATATCAAGCATGATGAGTCTCTTGTCGAGAAGTTTGTCAGGTACTGTGCCAGCTACAATCCTCTGAGCTAATCATTCGATAATGGCGGTTTTACCTACTCACGCCTCACCGATCAAGAGTGGGTTATTTTTGGTTTTACGTAAGAGTGTATAGATAACTTGATCAGTCTCTTTATCTCTACCGATCACTGGATCTACTGTGGTCGTACGCACGAGATTTGTCATATCAATACCAAAATGATCTACTGCAAGCTTTTTCTTTTTGCTTGTAGTCTCTTCTTGTCCAGCAACAGCGCTGGTACTCTTAGTATCATCTTCTCATTCATCATCACGGTCCATAAGGTCGGTGTCATCCTCGTTAGTAACACTATAGTCAGATTGATCACCAAGTCCTATCATCTGTTGGATGAGGGAGGTCATTTCATCGTCTTCTCACTCATCATTGAGGAGGAAATCCAGATCGATATCATATAGTTTTACGTCATATTGATTTTTGATTACTTGAAACTGAACCATAAGTTCATCCAGACTTATCTCGAGCTCATCAAGGAGATCATTGAGCAGTCAGATTCTTTTAGTTACTTTTTGATAGGGGATCTTTTTGGATTTGAGATACGCTTTGAACTGATCGCTAATGCCCTTCCAGCTTAGATTGAGTAGTTCGACGACGCTGTTTTGCTCACCAGCAAATAGTGACTGCTGGAGACTATGTTCGATCATCAGCTGATGATGATTGCCTTGCAAGACCTGCAGTGGTGAGTCAGTATAGCTCGTACTGATGTATTCCTGCAACCAGTCAGATTTTCTGATACCCACAATCTCCCATAGTGAATCATGGTAGGCCTGTTGTTGTGTGTGATGGTAGAGTCATAGTAGCATCTCATCATGCCCAATCATCGATTGATTTCTCGAGATCGTATATAATCATGCATGTGCAATACACTCCTGATATTCTGGTGTTAAGTTGGGTTCTTGCATGATGATTGATTAATAGAGTTAGTAATATATCATACAGCTCAGCAGCTGTAAATGCAAACTGTTTGGATTGACAAATGCGTCATTTATTCTGTATGTTTTCTATTATGTACTGGTGAGAAAATTAATAATTTTCTTCCAGCAAAATAAGAACGAAGTCTTATTTTGTAGCACCAAGATAATCCTCGTGCTATCATGATCTTATGTATAATCAAAAAATTAATAATTCCAAGTCTTTTTACAACAAAAAACCTTACCCGAAAGTAAGGATTTTTTGGACTTGCTGGGATTCGAACCCAGGACCAGTGGCTTAAAAGGCCATTGCTCTACCGACTGAGCTACAAGTCCATAGAGACGACTACTACAATTATGCAGCAATCATGACTTTTCTAAATTTCTTGTATGCTCTTGCGCTCATTTTGATGTTTACTTTCATACCATCACCAAGATCTACTTTTTTAGTAATCATATTTACCTTAAAAGTTCTCTTAGTCTTATTCATTGCATGGGATCTATTATTACCAGATTTGGTTTTTGCTCCAGTGAGCATACATATTCTTGTCATAATACACAGTATAAGTGATTAAAAATCGTTTATATAAAATTAATATATCTGACTTACGCCGTTGCAGGAGTTGTAGCTTCGGCCATTGGTGTCACTACAGCATCTTCGGTCTCTTCTTCAAGAGCAACAGCAGCTACTACAGCCAAGTCAGCATCATCCAATATTACTACCTTCTTGCCAAGATCAATATCTCTAACAAAGATACCATCATCAAGCGTCTTGATCAGACTGATATCAAGTTCGATATGGTGAGGTAAATCAGCAGGAAGTGCTTCTACTCTGACATGATCTCTCACAAGTTCGATCTTACCGATACCATCCTTATCAACAGGAGCAACTCCTACGAGGACAATAGATACTTCAGCAGATACCTTCTCGTTTGCATTGACAGCCAAGAAATCAATATGAATCACGTCATCTGTGATAGGATTCTTCTGATAATCATGTACCAATACCATCTCAGTACAATCTCCTTCGAGATTCATTACTTGAGACATACCAGTTTGTCTATATGCCTTGATGAACTCATTTTTCTTGACCATCATATGGAGGTTTCATTCGACGTGTTTACCGTAGATGTTACATGGTACAAATCATTGATTTCTGAGTTGTTTGCTTTGTTTACCGAAGATAGTACGGTTTGTGATATTCAATTTCATCCGATCGGATTATACAAGATATAAATGAGAAATACGTTACGATGCTTACTCAGCTGCTGCTTCTACAGTCACTTTTGCTTTTGGAGCTTGTAGTAATGAGCTACCTCTGTTTTCTTTTGAGATGATACTTTTCATCTTCGCAGCCTTACCAACCTTAGTTCTATGATAGAAGAGTCTTGATTTTCTAACCTTGTATTCATCCAAGAGTTCTACTTTTTGGAATTTATTATATGACATTGGATAGATCTTCTCGATTTTGACACCTGATGATTCTCCTCTGAGTACAAAACTACCATCGTGATTGTTGGGTTTGTTGATTCTGAGGACAATCCCGCGAAACTTCCAGATTCTCTTATTGTTACCTTCGCCGATGTTTTCTTGTACTTCAATCAATTGACCTACCTTGACTGGTAAGATTTGATATCATTGTTCACTTACAATGTGCTGGATTAGTGGAAAATTCATTACGATGAGAAATTAATAATTGTAAAATTGAGAGAAGATTATTATGCTCTTCTTACTTTCTTGACTACTTCTGCTTTCCATTTTCTCTGTTGCTCGAGATCCTTGCGGAATTTCATCATTACAACTTTTTCAACTCTTATTTGAGCTTTTTTGAGTTTTTTCTTAGCACCACTTGCGAGTCTCATAATTACATAACATTAGAAAGTAAATCAGTCAGACCTTTTGATTCGATTTTCTTCTGCACCATTGCAGTAGTAATACCGTATTTTTTCAGTCTTGCTTCTGCTTTAGGTAGAGTTGCTTGTACCCATTTAGTATTACCTCGGTTAGCTTTCTTTCTGAGAGTATCGATGTAGAATTCATATGCTTTCTGGAATCTTTTACCAGATCTCTTCTGGGTTCTTTTTGGGTTATAGAACAAATGTTTAAAATGCTCTCTTATTCACTTGGACATTGTGTGGATGATAATAGATAATTAAAATGAGTCTGACTTTATATGGTTGTTGTATTATAGATATTTAGCGAGGTGAGCATTAGCTTTGTTTGCTTCAGCCATTCTATGTGCTTCTTCTTTTTTCTTGACAGCGGTACCTTGACCAGTATATGCTTCGAGTAGTTCCTTAGTAAGTTTTTTGACAAAAGAACCCTTCTTTGCTCTTGAAGCATCGAGAATCCATTTGCATGAGTAGAAGAATCTCTTCTCACCTCTTACATCCATTGGGATAGCATAGTTAGCTCCTCACACTCTTTTACTCTTTACCATCAGATTTGGTGAAGCGTTCTCGATTGCAGTCTCCCATACGAGGAGTGCGTTTTCATGACCACTCGCTTGAATTTCAGCAAGAGTCTGTGTAAACAATCTTCTTGCAATAGTTTTTTTACCGTCTTCCATGATAAAATTGATAAACTTCTCTATCTTTGGGTTTGTGCTTGGAAGATGAAATAAGTCAGCTTTTTTGTAACTTGTTGGCATAATGACATTAAGGAAATTGATAAATTGGTGTGTACTTCGCCGCAAATGTCTCACAGCTACTCACAGATTATTTTACACTACTTACACCCTCTCGGGTATACACTGTTGCTATTTCTTAATCTTTGGTCTCTTTGCTCCGTAGACAGATCTTGATTGTTTTCTACCATCAACACCACTACAGTCATATACTCATCTCACGATATGGTATCTCACACCTGGGAGATCCTTTACTCTTCCTCATCTGATCATCACTACACTGTGCTCTTGGAGGTTATGCTTAACTCCGGGGATATATGCATGTACTTCAGCACCATTACTCAATCTTACCTTTGCCACCTTACGTTGAGCAGAGTTAGGCTTCTTAGGTTTAAAGATTGTTACTTTGAGACATACACCTCTCTTAAATGGAGCAGATATCTCTACCTTTTTGTTCATTTTCAATTTGTTGATACCAAATTGTAGAGCAGGTGATTTGGACTTATAGTTTTTCGCAGATCTTCCTGTCTTGATGAGTTGGTTGATAGTAGGCATGAATACGAAAATGATTAGGACTAATAAATTTGGAAACTTCCACCATCATAGCAATTTGAGACATGAAATCAAGTCAGAATTTGTCAAATTTACCTTGTCAAGCCAATGAAGCTCTCGAGCATAATTTTACCAGTACCTCATAGCTGCGGATATTCAACAGTGCTTGTAATTTTCTTTATATTGGCGTCGATGGTAGTTGTATCGCCAAGAACTGCAGCAGGACTGATTGTGATATATCTATAGAATTGTGACGGAATCCCCACCCCAGTATGACTATATGTAGTGATATTATCGCCGGTAGTAATATATAGCCTCCTACCTGAAAATGTCGTTCCATCAAGTATTTTAATACCATTACTCGTACTCTCAATAGTATAGATAGCGTTATCGCCTGTCATATTATCATCACAATTGTTACTATTATTGAGGGAGATACATCATCGTGTTTGAGCTTTATCTAGATTTGTATCTCTGACATTATACATCATCTCTAGTCACTCTTTGGCGAGCATGGTAGCAGTAGTTCTGTTGCGTGAACGAGACCCCAGAGATAAACTACCCGTGATGATCGATAAGATTGTCAAAATACCCACACTAAAGACAACAATAGTGATCAGCACTTCAATAAGAGTCATAGACTTGATATTGTGATGATTTATGAACATGATGTTCGTTTGAGTTTACAGGTAGATAAAGATAGTACGTAACATTTTGCATCAGCACCACCTGGGACATATGCTAGAGTAAGAGGTATGTCGGTATTAGTAATCCCAGTCAAAGAGCCTACTTGTGTTAGCATACATTGTCATTGATCAACATCAAACGACAATACTTGACTCACAAATGCATCAGGGATTGAGTTGAACGTAGATATATCAATATTAGAGACATCATCAAAGTATAGAGAATTATTAGTTCAGCTAATTGTCATCGATGTCCCTGTATGTGCAAATACTAACTGCAAATCACTACTATTGGTGGTGATAGCTCTGATGATAAATGAGTTATAATTTGCAAGAAAATTTTCTCTTGCAATGCGGAAGCGAAGTTCTTTGGTCTGATTACCAGAAATATTGAGTGTAATGCCAAGCATAATACCGATCAATACGATGACAATGATCATCTCTACTAGGGTAAAAGAGCGAAGTTTATTCATTACAATCAAAGAATTGAAACATTAAAAAATTGAAATAAGATCTTGTGAAATAAGCCCAGTTCTGTCGAGTCATGATATTGATCTTTGGGTAGAGCATTATAAGGAACAAATCCTTCATTATTCTACCATCCTGCACGACCTCCACTAAAGAAGTACGCTTACACCGACAAGGGTTTACCACTTGTCCCGGATTCACCGGGACTAAGTACTGGTAGCGATCCGAAGATCTCATCCAGATATTTCACCTTTCCCCTTAATAGCTGATAGTATTGCTACGCAAAGCTATTAAAAATAGTATTATCTCTGTGGCACTTTCCTTTGCACTGTTTTGAGACAGCATTCCAACCGCCGTTAGCGGCTTGTCTGGGTATGGTGCTGGGACTTTCCTATCTCGGTTTACCCGGATAATCATGATATCACAAGACCTCATCCACATCATGATGAATACGATGTCAATTTCAAGTTGAAAACCAAGTCAGAATTACTATTATCACAATAATAATTTATTTTCTTGTGTGATACTGATGAAATCTTCCCTTATTGTAGCATTAATCTTGATTGGAGTTGTGTTTATGATATCTGTACTATTGATGAGCCCCAAAGGCTGACTTGGTTTTGGTATTGGTGGTGCTGGAGGAAGCAATGAATATGGTAGTAAAAAATCAATCGAGTTTACTCTCAAGAGAGTAGCGATGATATCGGGTATTGCGTTTGTGATTATAGCACTTGCGATCCCGTTGCTTGGTAAATAGTTTTCTCAAACATGATGAAGATCTCGCCTTGTGCGGGATTTTTTGTAAAGCAAAAAATCCCAGCAACAATGTGCCGGGACTACTAGGAAATAGGGCTTATCCTACAAACTTACCGATAACGAACATGATAAACTGTACGATGATGTAGCTGGCTGCGATAAACGCGAGACCAACAGCTGCTTGCTTGAGGATAGTGAATCATTCGTCGTATTGCTTGGTGTCGCCATTGGCAGTCAACATCTTAAATCCAGCCCAAAGAAGAATTAGAAGAGCAATCAAGGCAAGAAGACCAAGTATCCAGTTGACGATTCTCTTGATACCACAGATGAGTACGGGGGTATCTGCGCCACATGATGAACCTTGAGATACCGCGATCCCACCGTCTACTTGAACAGGAAATGCTGAGCCAGCTGCGAGACCATTGTTGCCATTCGCACTTGTATTAGTGTTTTGAGCAAATGCTGGAACAATAGTAAAGAGTGCTGCAATACCAGCAAGAAGAGATCCAAAGAGGAATTTTTTCATTAGGTTTATAGGGTAAGGTTAAATAAATTATATCTGATTATATACCAGTACCGCATAAAATGCAAATCTTTTTTACAAAAAACCTGACAAAAGTCAGATTTATATTTTTTTATATCAAAATAGCACGACATCAATCAACAGAAAGGGAAACATCAGTCCACGATACAGGCTTGGTTTGGACCAAAAATACGCCGGATAGTCCTTGAGGAGAAATGAGGTGATCTGACTAATTCTGGTCATCGATACAGATAGATAAGTCACTAAGGATGGATTCAAGATATTCGGTGAGATAGAGATCAGAGCGGATTAAAGTAATGGTATCAGTCAGATTTTTACTATCCATGATAGTAAACGAACGCTGAAGTTTTTGAAGATCACTACTACTGATACATGTTTCTCATTCATATTTCATAATCATATGAATTTGTTGGTTAGTGAGAGGTAGTCTGATAGTATTGGCAACGGTGGTCTCTGATTCACTTGTGTTAGTAGATCATTGTTTAGGACGGGTATCTTCGGTGCGAGCTGTATCAATAGGATTATCTTGATCAAGGATTCATCATACGATCGCTGTGTCAGAGCGAGAGAGTTTTGCTAGATCAGCGTCCACCATGTCGCTACTCATAGTCATAGCAACTAGTGTATCTGGAGCAATATCAGATACCAATATATCGCTATCAGTAGCCTCAACTACCATAGCAACTTCACCATTGGTAGTAGATGTCTTGGTAGTAATATCATTATATGCTATTTGGGTGGGTTTGGTACTTGTAGTAGATTCAACCGAAGTCTCGTTAAAAGCAAGAAGTGATTTAACATCATCGGTGGCAAATTCAGTACTTGTAAGGTCATAAGTCTGACTACTTGATTGTGTTTTAAGCTCATCATAGATTATCGCTATTTTTGTGTATACTTTGACGGAGTCAGTGACTTCTGCGACATAAGAACTCGCAAGTTGTTGTGTGATAGGACTAGCAGTATCTGGTACAATAGATTCGATTGTTACGGTATCTCATTTGTTCTGGATAAACTGCCTTTCTTGTGTTGTCACGAGAGCGAGCTGTATCTTGTCATCTTTGCTGGTAGTAATACGAGAAGTATTGGTCTCAATGACCAACTCCTCAGAAGTAGCGCTAGAGGAAATATCACTAGTGTTCTTGTCAATCTGCATATAGCGTGCATGATCTACCGATAAGATCAATCATGAATCAGCATGCTCGACAATAGTAAGCTGGGCAGGTCACTCGACCACGCCATGACTACCATCTCTGAGAGTAAAGTCAGCCTTGCTCGTATTATATAAGTATACAATATCTCATCACTGGAGTTTATTGGTTTTGGTAGATACTCAGTTGCGTACAATATTGATCTCACCTTGTGTTGCGAGGATATCTCCTACATAGCCAGCTTGAGCGATGTTGCTCTGACGAGCGATCAATAGGCTATCCTGATTCTGAAATAGTGGACCAGTAATCGGAGTATATAATACATAGATGAGGGTAAATGCAAGAGCGGCGGTGGTAGCAGTTTTGAAATACCAAGAACTCCTCATTATCGAAAATGAAGTTGTCTGACGAGTTGCAGGTTTGATCTGACCCTGGATATTGGCAAAAATTTGTGCCTTACGATTAGGAGTTAAATCAGTCTTCGACTGCATATTGAAAAAATCACGAAGTGTTCCTGCGCTCATTGCTATAATTGACTAAATGTAATCTCGCTGGTATATACGACTAAGTTGGGAGTTTGTGACAAAAAAGTCTGAATAAGTCGAAAGTTAAAAATATGGGTAGTTTGCATTAGGCGTATTGGCTTTCTTCAGATTTAGTGTCGATTCATTTTTAGTAGAAAACTTACCATATTTTAAATGGGTTTTTTTCTCTTGCATATGATATAGTAAGTTATATATTATGTAAGTCAATATTTCTGGTAATTCCCAGAGTAATGATAATAAAGTACATTAACATGCTGGGAGAGAATTTACACATAATAAGGTTAAAGAAATATTCGTGATTATTTAGTTGTTTACAGGTATCCTGTGTATAGATATTGGTTCTATATTAGCGACAAAGTCTATCCTTTAGAGAAGTTTAGATGCTAAAACATTAGTTAGTCATCCATGTATGTGTAAATAAAAGCTCACTATGCCGTCTCATCATTTGTTTGAGGCGGTATTTTTTTTATTTTAAGCTCTATTTTGCTGGACTTGCATTTCCATCTTATTTTGTTATATATCGACTATGAATTATACTACTCTTACTCCCATGACTCCCATGACACCGATGATGGTGGCGAGTTACACATTGGAGGAAAGTAGGAGCAAAATAAGTTAAACATATGCTCAATCCATGCCAATATATAGTCTCGTCACCGAACTTAGCCTCGTGTAGATGAGATTTTTTTATATATTTATTATTTATGTATGGCTTCTAAGAAACGACAAGCATATCGCGAATGAGACACTAAAGCAATTGTATCATATGGTAAAGAGATTACATCTGATCAAATCAATATACTCAATCAGACAGTATTATGTGGGTGAGTCATGCAACCGATTATTGAGCAGATCAGAGATATTCTTGATGAAGAGCATCTACGTAAAGCTAATATTATCCTATCACAATGATATGACAGCCAACGACGCCTCCTAATTATGGATCAAGTAAAATGTATCAGATGATTGGTAGTTTATACCTCACAGATCAAAGCAGCTATCCATGACCTCTTCCAATGATCCAGAGTTGAAAAGATTAGACAAGAACACACAACTTCATACTTTTAACCTTAAACTTTAAACCTATGCCTATCACCTATTCAGACTTCGAACAAGTCGACATGAGAGTCGGCACGATCCTGACTGCTCAGCCATTCCCCGAAGCTCGTAAACCTGCATACAAACTCACCATTGATTTTGGTCCAGAGATCGGTATCAAGAAGTCATCTGCTCAGATCACGGTACATTATGGCTGTGAAGAGCTGATTGGCAGACAGATCATTGCAGTTGTCAACTTCCCAGTCAAACAGATTGGTCCATGGATGTCGGAAGTACTCGTCCTATGAGTACCAGATGAGACAGGAGCCGTGATCTTACTCTCACCAGACAAGACGAGTATGAATGGAGTCTCCCTTTTTTAAGGGATTCGTTGTTACTCAGAGTTTTTTAAATTATCATCACAATAGTATGACACAAGCACAAGAACAGGACGAAGTATTATGGGCACAGTTTATCGATGAATCGATTGAGTCTGACTGCGTGTATATGTTGGTTGACGCTGACACGAACTATGCTGTCCTCACGCCTGAGTGAGCCAAAGGCGAAGAAGAACAACCCGTCTACTTTGCTTTTTCCAGCAAGAAGCTGGCAGATTTGGCACTAGCCAATGGATTTGATGATTGTAGTATTGTAGCACTGGAACATGCACACTTCTTACAATTTCTCCAGGAACTTCACAATGATGATATGGGTATTATGCTCAATCCTCATGCGCCTGATATGATGGGTGAAGAGTATGATGCAGGTGACGTCTACAATGAACTTGGTGAAGCATGGGAGATGTTTGAAGACTAGTCCCTCCGCTTTCGGCGCCTCCTTTATGCTCGCTAGAGTGCTTTGACAAGGGAGATCTTAGATAGAATATTTTATTTTTAGAATATTACATTAAAACAATGGCTCTCACACCTATAAAACAAGATATATCAGAATGGTACAATGAACTGATCCAGCAAGCGGATCTCGCACAACATAGTGCTGTGCGTGGATGTATGGTTATCAAACCATATGGTTATGCAATGCGAGAAAACATGCAAAAGACTCTCGACAACATGTTTAAGCGTACAGGTATTGCTGGCAAAAAACACCAAAATGCATACTTCCCACTTCTCATCCCTAAATCCTTCTTTACCAAAGAAGCAAAACACGTCGAGTGATTCGCCACTGAAGCGGCCGTAGTCACACACTACAGACTTAAGAAAAACGAAGAAACCGGTACGATTGAAGTAGATCCAGACGCAAAACTCGAAGAAGAGCTGATCATCCGTCCTACTTCAGAGACCATCATCTGGAATACATTCAAAGATCGAATCCAATCATATCGTGACTTACCGCTTCTCATCAATCAATGGGCAAATGTCATGAGATGGGAGATGCGCACGAGACCGTTTCTGCGTACAGCAGAGTTTCTTCGGCAAGAATGACACACTGCTCATGCGAGCGAGGCGGAGGCGATCATCGAAACAGAACAAATGCGAAATGTTTACCAGGATTTCTTCACCAACTTTATGGCGCTGAGTGGAGTAATGTGATGCAAGACTGAAAGTGAAAAATTTGCTGGAGCAGAGACGACCTACACAATTGAGCACATGATGCCTGATGGCAAGGCTCTCCAGAGCTGTACCAGTCACTATCTGGGTCAGAATTTTGGTAAAGCATTTGACGTACAGTTTGTCAATCAAAACAATGAACGTGAATATGCATACGCAACATCATGGGGAATCTCTACTCGTGCCTTGGGCGGTATGTTTATGGCTCATGGTGATGACAAGTGACTCATTGTACCACCAGCGTTGGCTCCATTTCACGTAGTGATCATCCCAGTAGCGAAAAACGAAGAAATCCTGACCTCCCTCATGTCTTACCTCCAGCCATCATTGAGCGCTATTGAATCAAGTTATCTCACAATCGAGAGTATATTCCTCGGTACTCATCATGTACCCGTAGTCGTCAAAGTCGATGATGATAGCAACAAGACCAACGGCTGGAAATATAATCAATATGAGCTCCAATGAGTGCCGTTGCGTATCGCAGTATGACCTAGAGATATGGACAACTGAGTCGTCGAAGTCTATCGTAGAGATACAGGAGACAAACAATCAATCACGCTTGTAGATCTTCCCACATATGTAGTCACTACTTTACAAGAAATTCAAGCCAATATGCTGATCAAGAATCAAGCAATGAGAAATGATAATACTGTGATAGTAAATGCTCGAGATGATTTTGTGACTGCAATCGAAGAGGGCAAATTCGTCATGGCACACTGGGACGGTACACCAGAGACTGAAGACAAGATCAAAGAACTCACCAAAGCTACTAGTAGATGTATACCTGCAGATAACCCACTTGAAGCTGGGAAATGCATCCTTACAGGTAACCCAAGTACTCGTAGAATCTTGTTTGCGAAGAATTATTAAAACCATAATCTCAAACCACTGGATTGCCGCGTCATTTCGTTGCACTTCATTCCTCGCAATGACGAGTCCTTCATATAAGAAAGATGAATGAAAATTTCATCTTTTTTTCTCGCCAAAATCATTATAATGGGTATATTATTTATGGATTGCACCAAAGGCACTTCCTACGGTCGCCGCGTCATTTCGTTGTACTTCATTCCTCGTTTATGCTGATGTAATCAGTGCAATGACGAGTGCTGTGATTAATATGCCTTATAACTTTATAAAACTTACGAACTTTACAACCAATGAGTAACCAAACCAGCCCAGTTATTATGCGTTTTGATAATGTATCATTTGCCTACGATGAGAAGAAGGTGATTCTTGAGTATTCAGACTTTTCCATCCGTGAAAATACCAAAATCACCATCATGGGTCAGAATGGTGCAGGTAAATCTACCATCTTCAAGATGATCTTGGGAGAAATTAAGCCTCAGGTGGGTAGTATTCATATCGCCAAGGACAAGAAGATCGCAGTGTCTCGTCAGGTAATCCCCAGAGATCAGCTTGATCTGACGATGTCTGAGTGGTTTGCCACAGCATTTGATGACAAGAACTATCAGCTCGACCGCGATATCGCGAAGGTACTCGAAGAAGTCAGCCTACCAGTTACCGATTACTATAAGAAGCTAAGAGATTTTTCTGGCTGACAACAAGCCCGTTTACTCCTTGCTTATGCGTTGATCCAAAATCCTGATATCTTGCTTCTCGATGAGCCGACCAACAACTTGGATGGAGATGGTATTGGTAATCTGATCTGATTCTTGCTGTGATATACGAAGACGGTAGTGGTAATCTCGCATGATGCAGACTTCCTCAATATGTTTACCGATGGAGTCTTATATCTCAATGTCCACCTCAAAAAGGTAGAGCAGTTCCGGTGAGATTACTATGATGCGGTGGAGCAGATTGCTCGTCAGATTGAGCGTGATGAGATGAACAATGCTCGTATGGAAAAAGAAATCCAAGACAAAAAAGACAAAGTAAACTTCTTCGCCAATAAATGAGGTAAGATGCGTAAGCTTGCCAGTAAATTCCGCGATGATATCGAAGATGCAGAGGACAGCAAGGTCGAAGTCAGAAGAGATGATAAGACAATCACAGCGTTTGAGATACCATTTGAAAATCTCAATGGACCGATCGTAACCATCAATAATGTCTCACTCATGGGATTGGATCGACAGCCTGAGTCTCATAAACTCGATCTCGAACTGAGAAAATGAGATAGAATCCTCCTCAAATGACCAAACGGTATCGGTAAGACAACACTCCTACGCAGACTCGTGAATGCACACGATGGTGATGCAACAATCCATGATGATGTCAGAGTTGGTTATTATAGCCAAGACTTCAACGCACTGGATATGGATATGGTGGTGTGGGACGCATTACGTGAAATGTCTGACGAGATCACAGACCAGGATGCCTATCGTGTAGCTGCACAGTTCCTACTCAAGGGCGAAACACTCAAGGGAGTCGTCTCAGATCTCTCCGAAGGCCAAAAAGGACTGTTATGTTACGCAAGATTCGTGATTCAGCAGCCACACTTGCTCATCCTCGATGAGCCAACCAACCATATCAACTTCCGTCATCTGCCAGTCATCGCAGAAGCGATTAGTAATTATAAGGGAGCAATCATTATGGTATCACATGACCAGTGATTTGTCGATCAGCTCGATGATGTAAAGATTATTGATCTTGGAAGATTGAGAAAATAGTTGACTTTAAGATAAAAATAGATACTCTGTGGTGGAGTATTTTTTTGTTACCGATGGAAAAATTTACAATTCAACAGTTTGCTCAAACACTTGAGCATCACCCAATCTGGAAACTCAATAATTCGGTGTCCGCTGTGGATGATCAGATTTTTGGTTGAGTGATCATGTCACAAACATCACAATATAAAACAAAACTCATCTCTACTCTCTCAAGAGACAAATGAGTAAAAGAATTATATAACATGATAGATAGTCGATCTAATCAACATACTAATGCTCAACTTGCAAATTGCCTCAATAATGTATCTGAGGGAATGCTAAATAACATTAAAGCTGATGAATCATGGAAGGATGTATATCTTGAGATACTTTTTAAACAGACTTCAATTAATAAGGATTTTTTACGACACTATTATCAAACGTATCACAAAGTAATGTCTGATTGATATCTCAATTATGCAAATATTCTGGATGAAGCATTTGAAAAATTTGAAAAATCTATAACTAGAATGAAAATTTAAGGAAACGCTGAATAACCATCAAAGTAGATCTTGATTACAAAAGTTACAATTAGCTATGAAAGTCAAATTTGTGGTTCAGGACAGCGTTTTCTCG
>JAYSSF010000055.1:0-16062 GCA_043720715.1 bacterium | reverse complement strand
ATGATTATAGGTGAATAGTACTTGAGTTACTATAATCATGATGCACTATCTTTGCAATAGGAAGTAGTTTTAATAACTAATGTTAGGAATATGGGCGTCTAATTTGATATTTATTGTGATCGAACTTCATGATAGAGATGATACTGTCCACAGTAGACACACTCGAACTGTTGTCACTCCTGACGCACAAACTCAGCGATAATATTCTCGTGGTGACTGTGATGTGAGATGCAGTTATGATTTTTACATGATAATTGTGGAAGATTGTATAACTTTGGTGGCATGGATAATCTGAGTTTCTGACTGATTTGTTGCTTTGCGATACGATTGACGGTACATCACGGTGCGAGTGCAGCAAGCTTACGGATTTGCTTATCAGTGATATCAGCATTTGGGCGGAAGATGAGTCATTTGTAGCTACCATCAGAGCTGGTAGAGATCCATTCTCCTCATGGAGTATATAGTCATAGGATTGATACGATTTTGGTCATATGTTCTTTAATCTGCTGGATTGACCGCCCACGGCCAATATGATCAATCACGAGTCAGTCGGTAATTGGATGTACTCATTCACTATAGTGTTTGACTTTGCAGTGATCAGGTTGGATTTCTTGGATTCGGTCGGATCCCTCACCAAATCCCCCTTTTATTCCCCCAAACCCCTCCGGCTTCGCCACCTCACCAAATCCCCCTTTTATTCCCCCTTTATCAAGGGGGATAGACGAGACTCATGATGGTGTAAAATCATCACAGACAAATGGTACTCATGCAGTCGCGGCGAGTAATACAATTCTAACAAACATCCCATTGCGAGATTGTCTCTCTCGTGCATTGAGTGGCGTATCATCTACCCACGTGGGGAGCTCTGGTGTGACTTTATGTCTTGGGAGAGGATGATAAAATCTGACTCTACTCTGGTCGATCTTGTCCATATGATCAGTGCGTCGTGTGATAGCGTGTCTAAGTTGTGTTTCATACTTGAGGACATCGTCTCCCATACGTTCAATCTGTACTCTGGTAAAATACCAGATGGGAGCTTGCTCTGATTGTTCTACATATTCATCAATACTAGAGAAGATGCGTACCTCGTATCCATATGCTTTCATCTGCTCGAGATATGATGCTGGTAATGCAAGTAAGTCAGGAGCGATGAGATCGACACGGACATAGTTATAGATACGAAGTCACTCAACCTTGGAGTGGATCGTCCTACCGTAGAGGAGATCTCCGATCAGAGCGATATGGATCGAGTTTGTATCCCAGTTATTCTGCTCCAAAAAGCTAAACTGATCCAAGAATTCCTGCGTAGGATGTTCGTGTTTACCATCTCAGGCATTGATAAATAGTGGTGTGTAGGGGAGTTGATGACGAGCCGCGTAGCTTGCAGCATTACGATCAAGCCAAGTACAGACACCCTCGAGTTTGCTCCTCACGACGAAGATCTGATTATCATAACCAGTCAGCATATTAAATGTATCAGCATAACTCTCATGCTTGTTGAACGAGCTTGAACTCGTATCAAAGATCTTGCCCTCTACGCCATGAAACTCGATCGCATTGCGAAATGACTCCTTGGTCCTCGTGCTGTCTTCGAGAAATACCTCATAGATACCAGTCTGCTTATTGGGGATTTTGAAGAGGTCTAAGGTCTGAGCAGCAGTGAATCCCTGAGAAGGGAGACCATCATTGGTTTCGTATGCTTGTTTGAGGAGCTTGGTCTTGTGATAGAGATGTCTTTGCTCCTCAATCGAGTAGGCAGCCATAATGTCGAGAGTGCGAGGGGTGAGCATGAGAGTAGGTTACAGATTATAAATATATATTTTAATTTACATCCTCCGTTTTAACAGGACTTTCTCGTTTATTCTTATCATAGTATTCTAGCTTACTATAGCCATTTTTTTTGTTATATGTGTATATTGCTCTAATGTGTTTTTGAGGTACTTCTTCTATTCAATAAGAAGCAGTAAATGGATCTTTAGGGAAAACCGCACTTTCTTTATTATCAAAAATTACTAAGAAATAAAACACTCATGATTTGAATTCTTCTTTCTTTTGGCTGCTGAATTTTTTCAAATTACTTATATCAAGAACTCAAGAATAGCTGTATAAATCCATCTTATTATCGTTATTTCATATTGTTTCACTTTTTGTTTTTATAAATTCGTAGGGGTAGTTTATTATTACTTGAGCGGTTTCTGTTTGATTATTTTGTTTATCCTTACCTCCAGAATTAATTAATCCTATTATAAATAGAATGATCAGTAAAATTCATCGCCATTTTTTATATCGAGATTTTTGCGTTTTTTGTGAATTAGTCATAATATTGTAATTAATAAAATAAATAAATTTTTTTTCTAAATACCTCTCAGCCAATCCTCCCATTTCATTGCTTTGGATCATTCTGGTTTGATGAGGAGGGTAGTGATGGCTGCATTAATTTCTCCGCCCAAATCCCCGCCCCCTAAACCCTCAGTCCTACGGACAGCTCCCTTATCAAGGAGCAACGAAGATGTAAATAGTGGTCTATCTTTATTTGCTTCCCAGAGTGTTTCGTCAAGCTGGAGTGTATCGATGATGATTTGTTTACCCGCGTGTTTACCTCGAGAGTCGTCGAGGATGAAGTATGTCTTAGGCCAGAGATAGCATCCACGATAGATATTATTGATTTCATGTAGGGACTGAGTCCATGGATTGACGAGTCCATGGGTTTTTTCGAGCTTGGAGCAGTGGCTAACTCCATCTTCTGGTTGTACTACTTCCGCGACCTTTCCAGTTGCATAATCTACCATGGTATCGATCAGGAGCTGAGGACCAAACTCGCTGAACTGATGGATGATATCCAGTGCTGTCGTGTGAATCGTAAGAGGAAATCACTGCTTGCGTAGCATGGGTCCAGTATCCAATCCTGCATCCATACGCATAATGGTGATACCAGTTTCGGCTTCATCATTGAGGAGGACTGACTGGATGGGTGATGCTCCGCGATATGAGGGTAGGAGCGACCCGTGGACGTTGATCGGAGCGATGGTGGGGACGTCCAAGATATGCTGGGGGATAATATTTCCGTAGGCGATAATCACCAAGAAGTCAGGTTTCTGAGATTCTAACCATGATTGAAACTGTACTCATTCTCATGGATATTTTTTGGATTCGAGACGGAGAGTGTTGGGGGTAGTGATAAAGTCAGGAGTATTAATTTGTTTCAATAACGACTCTACTCATTGTAAGATAAGAGGCTCTTGATCTCAAGTCAAATGATGTCACTGTGGAATTCATTGAATAATTGATGAATTGAGTTGTTGCGACAGAGTTATTTGATGTGCTGGTGGTACGGCAGGATCTTGTTGATCTCATACTATGATAAATGATTTACAATGTTGTTGTAGTAATTGATAATTGACTGAAATATCTCCATATCAATTCCTATAATTATCATAATCAATAAATGCATCATGATTATTTCTTGCTCTTCTCTCATCAGTAACTCGTCGATCATACATTCCAGCTACCGATACCATGCCGGCAATTGGTTGATCTAGTTGTTCAATTAACTTCATTCCAACCAGCGAGCCAAAGCTATGTCATACGATAATTGTATTCTCAGTAAACTTACAACTCTTTTTCAAAAAATCCACTTTTTCATCAATACTATAATCATCTGGATCTGGTAATATGGGACAAATGACCTGATGTCATTGCTTCTCAAGCTGCAATTGAAGTCGAGGCAAAAGGCCACTATTTGGACGACCTGTATGACCATGTAGAAGTATAAAGTTATATTTTTTACTATTTGTGAGTAGTTTCTCTGCTTCTGTCTTGATAATATTAGGTGTCATCTTGAGGCCACGACCGACTGGCTGATCAGGCTGTGTGACTACACCTACGATATCGAATCTCGGATCAGCAGCAATTGCTTGCAAAAACGATACTCAGATAGGAGCGCTGCTTGCGAAGACAACGCGGTAGGAGACTGGATCATAGGTTTTGGTCATACTAGGGCGACAAGAAATAACACGATTGATAATCTGCTCGATACTATCCAAAAATCCATATCTTACAAGTGATAATCTCGCATATTCGCTACAGTGAGGCTCATGAGCACAGACTGTTCATCTCAGTATTGGGGATAAAACTCACTCGTCTGGTGAGATGGTTTTCTGATAGATGAAAATTAGTACCAAGGAGAGTTTGGTGAGGAGAGTGTTGAGGAAGGAAAAGAGTTTTGACATGAAATTTTTAAAATAACTATAAACTCACTTTATTTAAAGCCACATTTATTGCAAGATGATGGTAAGATTTTGATCTTTGAAAAATCCTAATAATCCCTTGATATATATATATAGACATAGTTATAAGAGTAATTGCAATACTGCAAAAAACAAAAATTTATAAAAAAAAATGGGATTATTTAGTAGTAAACCAAAACCTGATACTCGTCAAGAGAGCTCAAGCTCAAAAGATGGAAACACTAAGGTTACTTACAAAAGTGAACCAGAGTCAAAACGTGACGGTGGAGGAACACAAAATGTTGTTCGTACAAGCTCGAATGGTTTGTCTGGTCATACCACAGTTCATGGCAGTGGAGATGTAAATTATCACCACCCAGAAGGAGGTAAGAAAAAGAAAACCTGGTAACGCTTGTTGATGTAAGTAAAAAATTAAAGCACTTCTTTTTTAAGAAGTGCTTTTTGTAAAATCAGTAATCATAGTTTTTAGTTTTTTGGCATTACTGTTTGATCATACATCATTATACTCAGTAATAATACATATGGAGTTGATAAGAAATTGTTTTAGTTGTAGCTCAAGATTAGTTCTATGGATGATAATATATAATCGATCTCATATCCGACTCATTAGTTCTCATCACTCGGTTTGCTCTGTTCATAAACAAATGATTCTATTTGCTCCAATTTCACTGATTGAAATAGGAAAATCTTCGATTCGCTCTTTTTCTCATTCATTTTTGCATAGTTGTAGTAATTTTTTTATGTCAAAAATTTCCATTAGTTCTTGCTGCTGTCATTCTTTAGGCGAAGATATTAATAATATTTGTATACCTTCTTCATTTGGATGTATGATTCACTTTGTGATAATGCCCATTGGTATAATTTTTTAATGAATAAAAGCTTTACCATAAATTCTCAGGATAAACTCCCGCATGAGTCAGCTTAACCAATGCTCATACTACTTCCGGTTTGTCATCTGGGTTGGTGACTCAGTACCACTCATCATGGCTGACGAGGACGCGAACTGCGTGATTATATTTGTGGATCGTATCGTCGACGACTGACGGAATATATGCTTCGGCAGTAGGAGAGTCGTAGCTATGACTTAACCAGTTGTTGAAATACGCCTCGATGGTCTGCATAAAACTCCCATCAAATCACCAAAATCACATACTTACTGTTGTTTCATCTGCGAGGATATTTCACTCTTGAGATATAATTGAACCATCTTCTTGGCGAGCGATTTTGTGATTTTCGGTGACAGACTTGAGGTTGCCATGTGTATCAATAGTTGTGACTCATCTATTGACTCCGCCAAATGCTGAGAGGGTATTCATGAGTTTGTATCCGATCATACATGACAGTGATGGGCTAGCTTCAGTACTGAGAAAATCTGACATCTGTTGATATCAGTCTACACCATAGTAGTCATCTGCGTTGATCACGGCAAATGGTCAGTCAATGGCATCCTGAGCGGTCAAGATCGCATGAGCAGTACCCCAAGGTTTCTCACGATGTGACCCATCACCAAAACCATATCTCGTGAGGTCAAAGATCTGGTAGACATATTGTACTTCAATCTTGCCTTGGAAGGTGTCCGCAAATTTGGCATCAAATTGCTCTTGAAAATCCTTTCTGAGGACAATCACAACTTTGCCAAATCAGGCTCTGATCGCATCGTAGATACTATATTCCAAGATTGCCTGTCAGTGAGGTCAGAAGCCGTCAATCTGCTTGAGTCCGCCGTAGCGAGATCACATTCAGCCGGCGAGTATGAGGAGAGTTGGTTTCATGTTAGAGGCCATAAGTTATAGGTTATAGGACGATAAATTATATTTTTTTAATCAAGATATCAATTTTCTTTGAGAAAGCTTATTGCAAATTTTCTTGATTCTTGCAACTCATATAATGTATGAGCATCGCTATTGAGGTATATTTGGTTAGCGGATTTGAGTAGGATGTGGAGCTTATCAATGTTTGTTTTTCCCCATAGTAGGTTTTTTGCGTTAAACTCTAATGGAATATTGAACTCATTAGCAACTGCAACTAACTTTTCAATATCATAATATTTTCAAAAATCATTATTATTACATGGATGAGCAATAAATCTGATTCTCTCGTGATAACGTTTGATTGCTTCGATGGTTCAATTAGTTACTGATTCGGGATTTCATTCATAAATACGATTATGAGCAGAAAGAATACAAAAATCTGGTTCCATTCATTGAATATCAAAACATACATCTCATTGCTCATTAATAAGATCTCATTCTACACCAAATATCACACTTACATCATTATGAATATTACGTCGACTTCTTAGAGTTCGTCTTGCTCACGATCTACTAAATCACTCATTTTTTGCAAAATTATTAAGACAGATTTGAGAGTGATCCGTAATAGCAATTTCAGTTAATCAAATTTTGCCTGCATGTATGACTATTTCTTCAATTGAATTTAATCCATCAGAAAATGTAGAAGTATGCATATGATAGTCTCTATTATCGAGATTTATGATCTTATGAGCAATGTTCATGGCAATATACAACAAGAATTAAAGTCAGCCAATCTTATACTCATTATTGACGTAATCACAAGAGTATTGTATTTTGTGAGGGCTTGCAAATTATTCTACAAAGTTTATAAGGTTGATAAAGTTTCTAAAGTTTATAAAGTAAAAATACCTTATAGATCTTATACTTAGTAACTGGATCGCCGCGTTATCACTCGCGATGACGGTAGGCAGAGAGCTTAGTTTCATTTCCTTATTATTATATGCAATGTCAAAAAAACAAGAAGTTATCGCTGATGCAATGAAGTCAATTGAGAAACAATTTGGTAAAGGAGCTCTCATCAAGATGGGCGACAATGCCAATGCGGCGCAAGTAGAGACAGTACACTCAGGTAGTTATTTGCTCGATATCGTGTTGGGTGGATGATATCCAAAGGGTAGAATCATCGAGATCTATGGTCTCGAGTCAAGTGGTAAGACAACAGTCACATTACTTGCTGCTGCAGAAGTGCAGAAGTTGGGTGGTGTAGTAGCGTTTATTGATGCTGAGCATGCGTTTGATCCTAACTATGCAGCGATGATCGGTGTCGATGTTGCAAACCTGTATCTCTCACAGCCCGACTATGGTGAACAAGCTCTCCAGATCTCTGAGGAACTTGCTAAGACTGGTGCGTTTGATCTGATCATCGTAGATAGTGTGGCGGCATTGACTCCAAGAGCTGAGATTGAAGGTGATATGGGAGATAGTCATATGTGACTACAAGCTCGTATGATGTCCCAAGGATTGAGAAAGTTGACTGGAGTACTAGCAAAAACTAATACAACGATTATCTTTATCAACCAAATCAGACTCAAGATCGGTGTCGTGTATGGTAACCCTGAGACGACGACTGGTGGTAACGCTCTCAAATTCTACGCTTCACAAAGATTAGAGATCCGCAGAGGTGACAAGATCGAAGACAACAAAGAACAGGTAGGATACAATGCCAAGATCAAGATCGTCAAGAATAAGATCTTCCCTCCGTTTAAGGTGGCAGAAGTGCCTATCAGATTTGCATCATGAGTAGATACACCAGCTGACATATTGGAGGCTTCACTTGTGCTATGATTGATCTCGAGGTCATGAGCGTTTTATTCAATTGCTGATCAGAAGTTCCAAGGCAAAGAGAAAGCATGACAATTTCTCACTGATAATCCAAATATCCAAGAGATTCTGGAAGCTGAGATCAAGATGAAGATCAAAGATATCCGTATGGGTAAGAATGTGATCCCACTCGAGCAACTTGATGCAATCAAGGTAAATCCTGATGAAGATGAAGTAGATTTGGATGTAGAATAAGTAAGGACAAGTAGAAAGGACAAGGACAAGTACATTGAAAATATGATGTAAGGACGCACTTTTGGTGCGTCCATTTTTTTCTGAGTAAAAAAAGAAATCCCCGCAGGGATTCCTGAAGGAATATTTTTTTACTTACCGAATATTAAATAGCCTATTCCAGCTAATGCACCTAGGGCAATAATGGTAAGCATTATGATGCCAAAAACTGGCATCATTTCATCTCGATCTTTATTATTTAGAGGCATATTTAGAAATGACCAATTTTTTAACATTTGCCATCCCTCACTATCAGAGTCGTCGTCCCAGAACATAGTAGTTTTTGTTTAAAAGTTTGACATTTTTTGTTTTATACTATAATACAAATTAGAAAGAGAGAATCAAGTCTTTTTTGCTAAAAATAATTCTTCCATGGATTGCTTTCCTCCAAGAGGACTTCCTATGGGCGCAGTCTCGCAATGACGAGGACGATGCGTAGTTTTTGTTTTTTGGGAGAAAATCACTATTCTCTTGATCAATGACACTCAATAAAATCATCGATTATCGAAATCAACATCCACAATTGTGACTGCCTCGTAGTCATGCAGAATTTGAGCATCGTGAAGTGACAAGATATGAGACACTAGTAGACTCATGATTTGTGGACCAACTTAGAGATAAGTCAGACACATCAGTGATCCTGCGCACTGGTGGGACATCGTCGCTGGCGTATAAGATTTTACCGAGTTCACCATATAGGTTTAAGTATAATGATCGTGCAGTGTCCAAGCAATTGTTAGTCGATGTAGTGTCGCATTTGGGTCCCAAGTTTGTCGTGCAGTTGCTCAGGTATAAGATTGCGTTTTTGCCGGGGAATATGTTTGAGTCTGGCGATGTGTCGACGAGATACGTATCCAATGCTCTCGTGAGTGAAAAATGATGGCTAGGACAGTGGGTATGTCCAGTACCTCAAGAAATCTTTGATGGAGCGTGATCGTCTGAGACAAGTGAGCAAAAATTATCGAAGATTGCACAATGTTATGATGGTCGTAGTCCGGCAGTAGTGTCATGAGTGCCGTGAGTAGTATTGCAGTTTGCGAAGCAGTGGAAGAAGTTGTATGATGCGCCTTTGCACCCACAGGTGGTGATTGTATGATGATGCGCTATCGATCCTTATGTACAGCAGCTGCGTGATCAATTATGACAGGGTGTTTTGATCATCCCATACTACAACGCGACAGAGGGAACCTTTGGTTATCAACCGCGTGATTTGCGAGATAGTGATGATTATCAGACGCTACAACTTAAGCGTGACTTCGGAGTATGGTATGAGTTGGTAGATGATGAATGACAGATAATTGATCTGACTGAAGCACAACTTGGTGTACATTATAGGCTGTTGATATCAACATATGATGGGCTGTGTCGTTATGAACTGGGTGATGTGATTGAGATGATAGATGTGGTTCAATCATGGATCAAGATCGTAGGTCGTACAAGTGAGTATATCGACATCGCCAATGAGCATACACAGATCCAACATGTCCAACAGACAATGAGTCAGCTATGTGAAGATTATCATCTCTGACAGTACTGCGTGTTTCCATCACAGGATGGGGAAGTGTGGCATTATGTGGTGGTGGTTGAAAGCTCTCCAGAGAGCAACAGTGAATACCCTAGAGGGTGAAAATCAGATAAAAACAGAGAAATCATCCAGAAAAATCAGAAAAATACCGGAAAAATCAGACAAGATATTGTGTGAGAAACACATCGCCTCAATGAGGCGAATGGATCAAATAAGGGAATCTTTTCCGATCTTTCTGATTCTTTTTCCGATCTTTCCGTAAAGTTTGACCAGATTTTATGAACCCAAAACTGTAACTACGCAGCGAAGCGTAGCGGAGGGACGCTGTGACCAGTACAAGTAAAGGCAGTAGAGCAGTGATGGTTTGATGATCTGATCGCACAGCTCAATCATGAGCGTCAGTCGACGCAGAGTAAGCTGCTAACTTTGTATCCAAGAGAGGATAATCCGGTGAAGAATAAGCTAGTGCGAGGATAGTATTAATATATTTTGACAGCGTACACAATGGATATAGAATATTGTGCAAATTTTTCCAAAAGTTCACTATTTAGTTCTAGACGACCTACATTACGCTGTTTAATATCTGTACAATGTTCAATATATAATATCCTATCTCGTTGATAGTTGAGTAATGTTGGCATTGTATGAGCAAAAAAATCATCCAATATCATATCAATAGACCAGTAGTTTGGATATTTAGTAAATAATCAATCAATATATGTATCGTCATTGTATGACATTACTGCAACCCAGGGGCGAGTAGTTGTATACTCTCCATTACTATCAACTCTTGTCTCAATAAAAAACTTTCTTGTTCATGCAACAGGATAGATAAAACATTCTGTTTCATATTTTTTTTCATGATATAGAAGTAAAGGATTTCCATTATCATCGTATAGTGTATCAATATCAATAAAATATCACTGCGTATCGTGCAATACGGTGAGGGTTTCTTTATTTGCTTTTTCAAGATTAGTCATTTTTAGAGTAAAAAACTAAATATTTATATACCATCGTATTAAATTACTGTCTAATTACAAATCTCAAGGCATAATTTGCTTATAAAAATCTAAAATATCCCTTGATATATATATATAGACATAATTATAAGAATAATTGCAATACTGCAAAAAACAAAAATTTATAAAAAAATGGGAAATCCAAAACCATTAAGTTCTAGTGGAGCAAAACAAGCAGCAGAAGAAAATGGCTACAAAGATGAGCATGATTTTAAAACATCTCAAGGTTATGGTCGAAGTGAGGCTGATATGTGCGTTGATATAGACAGTGATGAAATTGTCTTACGACCTACTGGTACTAGCTCCACTGCTGTTGTAGAGACTGGTATGTATACCAAAGCTCGTTGATCTGTTTGCTCTACATTATTAAATACCTGTTGTTTGCGACAGGTATTTTTTTGTTCCAGTTTAAGAAAATATTATAATCTTTAGATATTAAATCTCCTGCCTACTCCAAAGCTCCTCGATCGCAGCTACTAGTGGAGCATAGGATTTGATTGGGATGACAGATTGTTTGAATTCTTTGTTGCCGATGAGTCAGGAGACATACCAGAACAGATGTTTGCGAAACTCGACAATACTGTGAAATTCGGTGTCAGCATATTTATCAGGGATCTGGAGGATAATCTCCTCGATCTGTGCTTGAGTCGGCTGAGTAAATGTACCAGTGTATTTCTCCTCTTGTGTCCAGTGTGACTCATCATCAAACCATAGCTGATGTGCAATGGATAGATGGAGATGTCTCATGATCGTCTCACGGATCTCGCTGAGATCAGGCTGATGAGGGACGAGTACTCGTGGTCGTGTCATGGCAGCTTGACCTCGCATCACACCATCCAGATTACCCGCACGCTCGAGGCCGCTGGAATATCAGGTGAGTCAGCCATTACCAATGATCGATATCGGAAGATGGGAGAGATCTGACTTGATCTTGTGTATATAATCTCGATCGACTTCTCCACTATGTGATTGTTTGTAGGTGCGACCGTGGACTGTAATCATGCTACAGTAGGGAGCGCAGTCGAGGATAAACTTGTATTGTGTATCTTTGTCATCAGCAGCGAGTCATGCTCTGACTTTGACACTAAACGGCAGTGATATTGCTTCACTAATACGACGTATGATATCCAGTGTTCCAGAGCGATCACACATCATACCAGCTCCGCTTCATCATTTCATCACTTTGGGAGAGGGGCAGCCGATATTGAGCTCAATCCCAGCAAACAGATGTCCATATCTACGCTCGATATCAATCGCAGTCTGCACAAGATTATCCCCATCTCACCCATAGATCTGCGCGACAAATGGTACTGAACCATGCACATTGATGACATGACGTACGAGTTTGGCAGGATTGCGGACATATCACTCAGCAGACATAAACTCGCTAAAGGTCCACAACTGATGTATCGGATCTCCATGTTTGGCAAAAATCTCAGAAACTACCGTTCTGTATGCACAATCAGTAATTCCATCCATGGGAGCGAGGCAGATTTTCATAATTCTAAGACTAGGAAGGTTGATAAAGTTTCCAGAAAAATCGGAAAGATATTCAGAAAAATCGGAAAAATTTTTCGTGATGTAGTTTCGCTATGCGAAAGTAGGGTCGATGGGACGTGAAACTAATACTTTAGTGCTTGTCTCGACCGATTGCTATGAGTTATAAGGATTTGATGGTGAAATTCGAGCAAGAAAAAATCCTACGGTAACGTGGGATGATTTTTTTAATATTTATCCTTGTTCTGGATCGTGACCGAATCATTGATCGTAGTGGTTTGATGGATCGTGAATTTCTTTGTTTCATGAGTTATTTATTTTTTATCATATCACTGAGAGCCTGTTCTGCTGTTTCAAATGGAGTCTTCTCGATTGAATCTATATAGTTATATATTTTTGTCGTAGGATCTTGCGTGAATCGCTGGTATTGTAGATTTCATTCATATAATACATTTTGAGTTATGATCTCTCCATTGATGGATTGTATGGTATCAATATTGACGTCATTAATGATATCTGGATTTTGTAGTGCGAAATCAATCAGTGAGCGAATTTCTGGTTTTTGAGATGACCTAATATATAATCACAAAAGAGATTCTCACTCATTTACTGAAAATTTACATTTTGAGATCACCTGTTTTGCATACTCATCATCAAAGAGATTTTTGATTATTGGAGTCTTGTATAAACTTCTTATGATTGATCAAAATTTATCATCTTGTTCGATAATTTTGTTGAGTTGATCTGTGCCCTTGGAGTTAATGTTTTGTAATGCTTGAGCGATTTGAGCAGCATGATATTTACTTCCAAAACCATCGTTACATAAATTGATGATTGTCTCGACGTATGTTTCATGTGTATGTGGTCTGATGCTGAGTCCATGATCAATAACATCTTGGAGTGTGGAGCATTTCATGATAGTATATTAGATTGATAAATTTACTTCTCCTCATTCTGGATGTTGATGTACAAAATGTACTAACGCTCATAATTCAAAATCATTTGCTAGTCGTTTACTCGTTGTGGTAATTCATAGTGCATTTCTTGTTTGCCCCCCCAACTGCATACAATTAGGTTCAGTAGGCTTACTGGTACTACTGATGATTTTTTGTGCGAACTCAGGTGATACGTATAGATTTTTCATTTATCAGTACTAGATATAAAATAAAATCATCTCTTGTAAGATGATCTTTTGTAGTGATTGTTATATATAATGTCAAGCTATTTTTGATTATTTGGTGATAAACGAAATAGCTGACTGAAGTTGATTGTCAAATCACGAAGCTTGATAACCTGTACTATTGAAGATAACTTGTGTATCTGGAGTGATGCCTACATGATCAACATTGGTATTGTCTGGTGCATATCGGCGACCGATGGTATATTTGATACTTGATCCATCATCAAAGTCATAGATCGTCTGGATGGATCATTTACCAAAGGTCTTCTCTCCAATGATCTGTGCATCGATATTTTGCTTGAGAGCAAGAGCAAGCACCTCAGATGCACTAGCAGAGTATTCATCCACGAGTATGACTACTGGCAGAAGCACATTGGCTCACTCACGTCAGTCAGATTTATACACCTCCTCAGGAAATGTCTTGTAGCGAGTAGTAGCGATAATATTACCTTTGGGGACAAAGTGGCTTGCTATATCTACTGCTGTCGGCAAGAAACCACCACCATTACCTCTCACGTCAATGACATATCATGCAAGTTGTTCTTTGGAAAGTGCATCAAGTGCATTACGGAACTTCATATAGGTGTCTTCGCCAAAGATGGAGATGGCAATATATCATACTTTGCTATCTGATCATGTTTCGTTGAGGACATTCCAGCTGACCGATGGGACGTCAATCTTATCTCTAGTGACAGTGATGGTGAGGACTTTCTGTTCACTGGATCTAAAGATAGTGAGATCTACTGTCGTGCCTGCTGGTCCGCGGATGAGCTTGACTGCCTGCGCTACTGTCATACCTTCAATATCCTCGTCATTGACTTGAATAATGAGATCAAGTGGTTTGAGTCCTGCGATTTGTGCAGGAGATGATTTGAGAGTCTCCATGATCTGTACTCCATCAGATCTACGAGATACAACTGCACCGATTCACTCAAACTTCTGATCGCCAGCGAGAACTTGATTGAGTCAGCTACTCTCTTGTATGTCAAAATATGCACTGTGAGGATCGCTAAGTCCGTCTACGAAGCCATGTAATGCTGACTCGATCATCATACTTTCATCGAGCTTATCTCCACTGCCTTGGTAGTATTGTTTGTTGAGGATTTGATATACCTTTTCAAATTTATCATATTTAGCAGGATTGATTTTCGATTTGATATTATCAATAATCTGACCATTATCGAGTGTGATGATATGCTCTCATGTATTCCATGAGTAGTTGGCAGCATAGTTGATGAGCGCAGTGCTACTGATACCCAGTGCAATACCGAGGAGTAGGATGATGAGAGTATTTTTCATAAGAGGATTTGAAAAAGTTAGATAAGATTGATGATTTAGTGATATTTTATAGAGCACTCGTCATTGCGAGCGTAACATCGTGAAGCGCGGCAATCCATTATGTTATATATAGTCAATAACCTATTGCCAACTGGATTGCCGCGTCGCTCCAAGCTTCGCAAGTCGCTCCTCACAATGACGAGAAGGATGCTAAATGATATTTACTTCAGGCTCAAGTGTGATTCACAGTTTGGTTTGACACTCATTAATGAGGTTTTGTGCTCGATCTCGGACTTGCTGACCGGTAGCTCACCCATGATTAACAAGGACGAGTGCTTGCTGATGCCGACAGCCGACCGGATTGGTTTCACTGCTTTTACCTCTATATCATAGTGCATGATCCAAGATTCGTCAGGCTGGGATTTTGTGTTGATTGTTTCATAGATTCCAGTGAGGGCACTTTGGGAAGAGTTTGAGAAGTTTGAGAAGTTGGTCTTGGGAGATGATAGGATTCTTGAAGAAGCTTCACGCGGTTCATATTTTTGTCCAGTCGGGGAGTTTAGATGAGCGGATTTCAATAACTTTGTCTGATATATTTTGTGGTGTAAGTTTGGAGTTTATCTGCTGAAGTTCTGCCAGTGGTCAGTAGGTGAGGATTGGCTTCGGGAGCTTGGAGAGTATAATTGTGACCGAGGTGATGAGTGCGATGTCACGCAGATCATGTTTGAAGATGCTATCACGATAGGAGAATATACATTGAGCATGAGTCAGAACTTTATAATCTTCATCAACCATATCATAATAGGTAACTGATGAAATACTATTACCTGCCTCTGCACCATATGCGCCAATGTTTTGAATAGGTGCAGCACCAATAGTTCCTGGTATAAGAGCAAGATTTTCAATTCACCAGTATCATTGTTGTACAGATCGCATTACGGTCTCATGTCGGCTTTCTCCTGCTCATAGTTGTATGGTGACCGAGTTTTTATCTTCGGTGATAATCTGTTTACCATGGATCTGATTAATGATTGCAACTCACTCTCGATCATGTACAAGCAGTATATTACTCCCTCAGCCGATGATGAGTTTAGGAGTATGACGATATGGTTGTAATATTTGTGCGAGGTTGCTCGTCTCGTCGATCGTAATGAGATCGTGAGTTTGTGATGGGACAGCAAATGTGTTGTAGGGGAGGAGAGAATGCATTGCTACGACTAATTATTTAGGATAGGTTGACTCCAGATATCCAATATATTATTCAGATCACAGTTAATAATATAATTCAAAATCAAAACTTAATCATCATCTCTTTATTACGCTTTAAGGTAAGACTATTTCTGGTTCATTTATATTTTTCAAGAGGATCGATAATATATCTATTACTTTGATTACTTATTTGTTCTTTTACGGTTATTTCACCATCATATTCTTTAAGTATTCGTTGCTT
>JAYSSF010000054.1:0-5832 GCA_043720715.1 bacterium | reverse complement strand
AGCAATGAATTATTTTTTTCAACTCGTAAAGAGATAATTTACTGTATTTTATAAGCATAGTTGACTATATGGATACTAGTCTTCTATGCAAGAGCCTTATATATTCATAATTTGGAACTACTCTAATTAAGTATGAAGCAAAAATTTTATCCTTTCAAATTTCATTGATAAGAAATGACTTTCCAACTGTAGCTCCTGTTCTTGCAAAAACTACATCTCAAGTATTGAGTTCGTATTTTTTTGCTTCTTCTGGTGTAACTTCTACAAAAGGTACGGTTTCCCAATTTACATTGTCATTTTGAATATCGGTAATTCTGAGATATCTAAATTGTCATTTTTCTATAGTTTTTCATGTGTATCAATATTGTATTTTATGAGATATATCATTGATGCTTTTTGATGTTCATCATCATTTTTCAAATGCTTCACTCAACTTGCTCTGCCAGAGCTGATCCAGAGTTTTGAGCTGAGACTGGACTGCTATCCTACTGGCTGTGATCTGTGCTGATGCATGATCGAGTGCATCTACGATAGCGTGTTGGACTGGCAGTGGTGGGAGAGGGAGTTTATGATATTCTTGTAGAAATTTTGTTGTTACTCTTGGCATTCTTGCTCAAGAAACACTTGCATTTGCTTCGTCTACAAACTTTTTAGATCTTAAAAATGATGTGATATATCTTTCATCGACTCAACTTTTTACTTTCATTGGCAAAATTTCGGTTGTAGCAATTCAGTCAAATTCAGAAAGATAAACTTTATTGAGGTATGGTCTTAATTTTCCATACAATATCATTCATTTTTCAAATTTTACCTTGTTACTTTTTATCTCTTTTCATAAAGTTGGTGAAAAATCAATAAGCTTTCAAGTATTGGATTCTATATTTTCTAGACCAACGTAATTGTATATTTGGTTATCGTTTGGCAAAAAGTTTGATGATTGAATATCAACTATTTCAGAAAGTTTTTTAAGTTGTCGGTTGGGTGGGAGCATTATAATAATTGAATTATATCTAAAGTATCTTTTAGGTTTGCTATTTTAGCGGGGTCTGTTTTTTGATATATAGAATTTCTATCATGTTGCTCCTCATGTAACTTTAGGTCATTTAATTTTTGCTTTAAGTGCGTATTAATTTTACTGTCAGATATTTCTCTTAAGTACTCTCCTATACTTTTGGTCTTTATTGTTTCTGGTTTTAGATCAAAATAATATTTTCTTTTTAAAATATTTTCTATGGTTTTTCTTCTCTTCATCAGTGCATTATCTAGTCATGTGGATGTTTCATATGCAGTTTTTATTTCTTCTATATTCTTAAAAAATTCATCCTTAAGAAAAACCTCCATATCTAATGACTCTAAAGTTGATCAATTAATTTTATTGTTAGCGATCATGATTGTTTTGAGATCCTTTGTTTTGAATGCACTATATATCAATTCACAGAAGCTTCTATCGTGCGTTAATATGACAATTTGTTTGGGGTGTATTTTTTCTTGATTTGTAATGTCTCTTAATAGATTTGTTATCTTTTCTTTTCTGTTATCATCAAAACTCGATACTGGGTCATCAAAAATTATGATTTTATTTCATAAATCCTTATCATTATGTAGTTTTGATAGAAAAAAGCTAATTGCTAACAATTGCTTGTCACTTTCACTAAGAGTATTTTTGAAATGGTATTGGCTTTCTGGTTCTTTATCATCTTTCTTCTTTTTATTACTTGGATTAACTCGATGTGTGTTGTTGAAAATAAATTCGTACTCACAATAATGGCTTCTTGAGGCAGCCATATTTTTTGTTGGACTAAATTTTATAAGAGAAAAATCAGCATTTAGTTCGTTTAAAAAATAGTTGATACTTTTGAAATTATTTGCAAATACTTGGTCTACTTTTTCTTTAAGTACAATATTGTTATTGTTTATTTCTTCTTTCAATTTTTCAATTTTTCAATTTTTCTGTGTATAGTCATTGCACTTTGTTATTCGTTCTCCATGTCTTAACTCAAGTAATTTTGTTAACGTTAGCTGCCTTTTTGTATCTTCCAGTGTTTCAGCTTCATCATTAGATTCATTATTTATTTGTTTTAGGTGGTAGTTTTTAAGATTTATCAATCGTTTTTTAATAGATAGATAATCTTTATTAGATGTTAGATCTAATACAAAATTCAGATTTTCTTTTTTTTGATTCAGTACTAGATCTAACTTACTTTTGCATTCTAAAATAATAGTTATATCCTGGTCTATTCATTTTAGTGCTCAGTATTGTTGAAATAATAAAAGTTCCTTACTTATATCTAATGCTATTATTTCGTCGCAAGTTTCTTTTACGGCTTTTTTAGTTACTTCATACTGATCACTAAAGATGTCTTTAAATATTTTGATTAAATCTTTAGCGTTTCACATTATTTCTTGTCAACAAAAGACACAATTTTTGTCATCTTTTAATAATTTAACTCATTCATTAATAAATTCTCTACGATGATTTACATCATTCCAGTTATAATTAATGTGACTTTGTAGTGAAATTTCAATAGATTCATCTAATGTTAGAGATGTGTTTTGTTCCAACTTGTCAAAATCTTGGTTTAACTTAGTTGTTAATAGCATTGACTGAAGATGATTTTTATTTTGTAATCTTAATATTTTATCTTCTAATTTTTTAATTTGTATACCTATTCATAGATCTTTTTTTATGCCAATAAAATCATCCCACGATTTTTCTTTTTCTCGTATGTACTCTTTTTTATTTACATCTCTTTCTTTTTCTAAAGTATTTTTAGACTCTTTTTGTTCGTTAATAAGTGCTTTTAATGTCCTAATTTCTTCGCTTATTAAAATTTCATATAAGTTGGCTTGTTCATCTTTACTAATTTCATCTCCATAAAAGACATTTTTATTGATAAAATGTTTATCAAATATTTCTATATTACTATCATTTCGTTCTTTTCCTGAAAAAAATTTAGTTACTCAATTTTCATATTGTATTTCAATGTATTGATCTTCGCTTTTCCCAAATGTTTTTCTTCAAATAATAAACTCTTTGTTGCTTTCTTTTAAAGATCTAAAAATGCTCGTAAGAGTACTTTTCCCATATGTATTATATCAAAAAATTAGTGTATTTGTTTTAAATGAAAGATCATCGTTTCTTGATGAGAATCATTTAAATTTTCATACATTTTTTATTTTTAATATCTTTTTAATATACATTTAAATGTGTTTTATTTTTTACTAAATAAATCCCTCACCTGTAGCCTAACCATTTACTATTGTCCGTCTATCTTATATCACAAATAGCTCTTCTTGTACTCATTTCCATACTTGCATGAGCTTCTCTGGTCAGCCAAATGCCTTGGTCAAGTCTACGATATTGAGGTTTCCACGACCATACAGCTGAATGAGTCAGCTGAGATTGGACTGTACGAGCTTGGTACTACCATAGCGCTCATAATACTCGAGTAAATACTGGAGGAACTCCTGAGCTGGTAGCTGACGAGACTCTCAGATGATCTGACTATGTGCGAGTACTCGAGAGACTCTATCGTGTCTGGTCTGGATGTCTTGTCCGTAGGACAGATGTGCCAAGATATCAAACACGTCACTATCTGGAGCATCAAACATACGCTGCAGTGTCTCAAACTGTTCATCATCCAGTCACAGATCTTCGAGCTGTGCGATCATTTGTTCTCTGGTAGCTGGGTCGGCTCGTAGTGTCCTAAGCTGTTCTTCTGACTGGTACAGTGCTGGGAGTTTACCGATGAGAGACTCGAGATATTCAGTAGCTGACATAGGAGCTCCGTTTTCACCGATATATCTCGTTTCAATATTAATGATGTGAAGATCTCTGTGATTGGCGAGTCTGACCCTGAGCTTGCGATGTGGTTCGTTGGGTGTTTCATTGTTTTCGTCATCGCGAGGAGGCACGACGTGGCGATCCATGTCATCTTGTCCATCTTCCTTATCCTTAGTACTTGTCTCTACATCTATCATCTGCTCTCCATCCCACGCTGGATCATAGAACAAGTTAGTCGCTCCAGTAAAATCAATAATGGTAAAATAATCCTTGCCCTCAAATACTCTCGTCCCACGACCGATGATCTGCTTAAACTCTGTCATTGATCAGATATTTCTGATGAGGACGATATTTCTGACATTTTTGGCGTCTACTCAGGTGGTGAGCATTTGGCTACTGGTGAGGATAGTGGAGATGGTTTTGTCATTGTCCTGGAACCTCTCCAGATAGGTCCTACCAATCTCTCATTCGTTACTGGTAACTCTGACGCAGTAGTCCATATCTCTGACTGCTTTGTGTGTATTGATGGCATCTCTGACCATCGCTGCATGTTCTTGATCGACACAGAAGACGATGGTTTTGTCGTAGGGTTGGATTTGGTTGAGGATCTCACGAGCGATCAGATCAGTTCTCTCTGGTACGACGATTTGTTTATCAAAATCTTTGATTTCGTAGAGGTCTTTTTTGGCTTCTCCGTCAAGGATTTGTACATCATGATCGATTACGAGTTCGTCGATATTGGTTTGGACGCGTTTGACTTTGTATGGTGTGAGGAATCAGTCATTGATACCTTGCTTGAGAGAGTATTCATGTACTGGATCTCAGAAATATCCATAGGTATCGATATTATCCTGTCTCTTGGGTGTGGCTGTCATACCCAGCTGTACCGCATGCTTAAAATACTCCAAAATTGCAAACCAGTTTCACTCTTGATTTGCTCATCATCTGTGACATTCATCGATGATGATTAGGTCAAAAAATGCAGGATCGTAGCGAGTATAATATCATCATTGAGTACTATCAATCACAGTAATATCCACATCACCATCTTCATCAGATCATGCAATAATCGCTTGATAGATTGCGAAGAAAATATTGGCATTGGTAGGTACTTCTCCGAGTCTGCGTTTGATTTCTTTACCAGTGACCCAGAGGAGATCTTTTTCGAGTGGGTTGAAAGTATTCATCGCTTGTTCGATGAGGATATTTCTATCTGCAAGGAATAAGATACGAGGTCTGCGATTGAACCCTGTATGAGACCATTTGGCTTGGAGGAGCTTGTATGCGATCTGAAATGCGATAAATGTCTTACCAGTACCAGTAGCAAGTGTGAGTAAGATTCTATCTTGATTATGAGCGATAGCAGTAAGTGCTTTGGTGATTGCGAGATCTTGATAGTAGCGAGGTTTTTTGTTGCTGTCGATATAATATGGTACACTGAGAAGCTGTTGTCTAATAGTAGCATATTCATCGGTATATCTTTCGTATAATTGTGCTGGTGTAGGGTAGTGATCGATAAAATTCCCGAGTCACGTCTGGAGATCAAATTCATAAATTTCTTGACCATTGGTACTATATACCCATCTGACAGAGAGCATGCGTCCATAGTTTTTGACTTGTTCGAGTCACTCGGTAGGGGGTAGACCATATTTCTTTGCTTCTACGATTGCCAGACTTAGACCATAATCTTTGAGGAGATAATCTACAAAACATTGTTTACCTCTCTTGTTTCCAGGAAGTTTACGACCGTCGGTAAAACTCCATTCTCTCACGATTTGATGCTCTTGTCGTCCTTGAGCATATAGCTGTGGATCAATAAATTTAGCTCTTGTATCTGATTCTGAGTAGTGCATTATGATAGTATTGTGGTTATAGTAAATCTATGAGATATGACGTATGTTTTTTATTGTTTTAAGGTAGATTTACTACGTAGTCAAACGCTTTTGATAGCTTAAGGAAACACTGCAAAACCTACCTCTAAAATAACACTAAAATAATCAATTTTCACTAGCAAAAAAGCTAAGAAACAGTACTATATGACTAGTATT
>JAYSSF010000053.1:0-16707 GCA_043720715.1 bacterium | reverse complement strand
AAGATATTTAAAAGATGATGATTACCTTTGCAGACAATTATTAGATCTTATTAGGAAACATTATTAGTATTTATTTAAATCTTCTATGCTAGAGCCATATGTATTTAAAATCAAATAATTGTAATTTTGTGAAAAAAGCAAATTCTGACTGATGTAGAACATTTGTAAAAGATGCAAATCAATGTGTGTCTTATTATAAGAAAGACTTTAAAATTCCGGCTAAAAAAATATCTAAAAAATAGATGTCTAAAAAAACCTTTTAAAAGATCTGAGATAGTGCAGGTCTTTTTTATTTTATGATACAAAAAAGTCCTAAATTTTATTTTAGAGACCTTTGGAACATATTATTATTGTTAGCTGTATTAAGTGGATTGCCACGTCGTTCGTACCTCGCTCCTCGCAATGACGAGTGCTCGATATAGATCTTTTTCTATTTCGCTCCATGACACTTCTTATACTTCTTTCCACTTCCACATGGGCAGAGATCGTTGGGTCAGACCTTACCGCTGTCAGCTTTGGTGACGACTTGGACATTGGAGCTGACTTTACTCGTGTTGACTTGTACTGTCTGGATCTTGCGCTGTAGATTGTCTCCTGTGTTGTCATCAAACTGGTCTGCGTTGGTCATGACATGTGAGGTATCTACGAGATCATGAGCTTCTACGACGAGAGTCTGACTAGATGATTTTACATTGTCATCATGTTGTTGGATCTGACGGAAGATCGTGTTGAGTACCTTGGATTTGATCGTGAGCCATAGCTGCTCAAAGAGGTCATAACTCTCAGCCTTATAGATCAAGAGAGGGTCTTGTTGTGCATAACCATATAGTCCCACTTTGTCTCTCAGATGTTGCATCGTGTCAATATGTTCGATCCATTGTTCATCCAATACTTCGAGGTAGAGGTTTTTGAAATACTGATGTACTTGAGTTGCATCCCAGAAACCTGACCATCTATCGATTTGACCTTCTAAGAGGCGAGTAGCTGTGGCTACAATATTAGATTTATGACTGATTTCTGTCACCATTTGTTCATCTCGTTCGATCATAAAGTCTTGTTTGAGGTTCTCGAGTAACTCTGCATCGCTGGTGTTGAGTTTGTGGTGCTGCGCTATGGTATTACTTACGACTTCACTAATCCATCATCTGACTTCAGTATAGATGGGTGATTGATCAACTGTATCATATCTGACTGCGTTGCTTGGTTTGCATCTCAAGGCAAGTTGCTCAATCGTCTCGTATGTGTCAGTATGGAGGAAGCTATTGGTAATTCCAGCTTGTGCAGCACTGTCGAGGTTTTCTTGTTTGTGGTCAAAGTACAATATAGTTGCGAGTTGCGAGTTGCGAGTTGCGAGTATTTTTTTGAAATATTCTGAATCAGTTTTGCTTGGATTATTTTCGTATGATATAATTTCAAAGTTATAATCTTTGAGGAGGTTTTTGATAAGATCAAGTTTTTCTCCTGATGCATTTGTAACTACGATCTTACGTTGAGATAGGGTTTTAAGATACTCGGCAAGCTCAAGGTTGAGAGACCAAGTGTTGCTGTCATATTCTTCATTAGAGTTAATAATTCATCTTACTGCGTCTACCAAAATTACTTTTACCTCTTGACTTTTTTCACCTTTTTTGACTCCTTCGAGGATTTCATCCCTCTTGCCATATACTTTTAGTCTCTGTTTGTTGACCACGCTATCGTAGTCATACAGGTGCTTACGGATACTATAGTTGTGAGCTTCCATCTGAGTCTGAGCTCTCACAATCGAACTAGTAAACATTGACTGGCTACTGAGTTGTTGTTCCATCTCTTCTTGATTACCAGCAAATTTGCCAGCCATCGCGAGGATACTTTGCATACTTGATCATCACATCTTACGCATGATCTCATCATCAAATGATACATAGAACTGTGATACTCCAGGGTCTCATTGTCTACCTGCACGACCTCTGAGCTGATTATCAATACGTCTGGATTCGTGCTTCTCTGTACCCAGGACAAACAGCCCAAATTGAATATCTACTTCATTATACTGAGTAGGTTTTATTTCTGACTGTGTGATGGTGAGTGTTGCATATGGTTGTGTATCTTGCTTGGTGGTTACCTTAGTTTGTATAGTGTAGCCATGCTTATCTCATAGTGCATTAAGTATCAGATCTAACTCTCATTGGCTGGCAATATGCAATACAAGTCAGATATCGCTATGATCACCGATTTGTTTGTTAATCCAATTTGCATAGTTTACAGCGATCTTATCATTGAGTCATTTTTCCAGCTTAATATCTGTACCACGACCTGCCATATTGGTAGCCACGACCACAGATCCATATTGTCCACCATTACCCACGATTGTAGCCTCCTGCTCAAAGAACTTGGCATTCAATACATAATGATTGATGGTTGCTTGGCGAAGCAGGGTAGAGACGAGCTCTGATGTATGGATACTGCTGGTTCCGATCAAGATTGGCTGACCCACACTGTGATAAAACTGCACCGTATCAATCGTTGCTTTCCACTTACTATTTTGGTCGAAGAAAATTCTATCATTGCGATCTACTCTGGTGATAGGCTTGTTGGTGGGGATCGAGAGTACCTCAAGATCATAGATTTTCTCAAGTTCTTCTCACTCAGTTGTGGCAGTACCAGTCATACCAGACAATTTGCCGTACAGCTTGAAGAAGTGCTGATAGGTGATCGTAGCGATCGTCTTTGCTTCTTGTTTGATGCTAATCTTCTCTTTAGCTTCGATTGCTTGGTGTAGTCCTCACTGAAATCTACGACCAGGCATGATACGACCAGTATTTTCATCCACGATCATGACTTCATCACCTTGGATGATGTATTCTTTGCCTTCATGGTAGGCAGCTTTGGCGCTGAGGGCGTTTTCAATATGGTGGATCTCATCATACCCCAGATCTCTGTAGATATTTTCTACTCACATGATCTGCTCAAGTTTGGATATTCCCACTTCTGACAGTGTGACAGATTTACTCTTCTCATCGAGGTAGTAGTCACCGTCGGGAGTATTGTCTTCTTGTGGCTCATCATTCTTCATCAGTTCGGCGAGGAATCATTTACTAACCTTTTTTGCTTTACTTGACTGGATGAGAGATTTGACGATCTCAGCATATCTGACATATTTATCAATAGGATCATTATTTGGCTGGCTCATAATCATCGGAGTTCTCGCCTCATCGATGAAGACACTATCTGCTTCATCCACAATCGCAAAATGCAATCCACGGTTAAGCAGTCTGCGGTTGTCAGGATTTTTCTCCAGATTGTCTCTCAGATAGTCAAACCCAATCTCTGTTGATTCTACATAGATGATGTCAGATTCATATTGTGCTTTATGCTCATGTTGTGGAGTGTATTTGTTGATGCTTCATACGGTGAGTCATAGCCATTTGTAGAGATGTCACATCCACTCAGCATCACGAGATGCAAGATAATCATTGACCGTGACGACATGGACAGGATTACTAGTGAGAGCATTGAGATAGGCAGGTAGAGTAGCGACCAGTGTCTTACCTTCACCAGTACGCATTTCAGCGATTTTACCTTGGTGGAGTACGATACCTCCGATCAGCTGTACATCATATGGTACCATATCCCAGACTTGGGTAGTATCTTTGACAGGAAATGATTGACCAGACATACGACGACATGCTTGCTTGACAGCAGCAAATGCTTCAGGGAGGAGATCGTCTACTGTCTCACCAGCTTGAATACGAGATTTAAACTCTCAAGTTTTAGCTTGTACCTCGGCGTCAGTCAGACTCATCCACTGCTCATCATACTCGTTGATAGCTTTGACAAGTGGTTGGAGTTTATTGATTTGATTATCATTATAGTTGTTTCAGATGAGGCTGGTTAGTCGTTTCATAGATAGGTCAAAGGTTATAAGTTACAGGTTATAGGTTATAAGCATATTGCGGATAAAAGCAACGAGAGCGGTTGATTGGCGATGTATGTGATTGACTTTTATGATTTTTGTAAAATGACTTGAAAATGCATATATATATATTTATAAGTCAACCTCACTAAACAAAAATAAAAAATGAAAAAAGTAATTTTTATGTTCCTATGTTGCATGAGTGCAGCATGGGGGCAAAAAATGAGGGCCGACACTCTGACAATATCGGTAACTGGGGAGCTCCAGTTAAAAATTGAGCTCACTGCATCAGAAAATTATATTAGAGCTAACCGCTCTGATATTGATGAGACGGTAGCTTGTTGGGAAGAAGCTCTCAACAAACTAGGGTGGTATTATAGCCAAGAGACTTGTTTTTGGGCGACGCCATGTGGTATTACAGCAGATGGCGAGAATATCTACCGCACATCATTCTCTCTGAAGAAGGGAGTAAAAACAAAAAATAAAAAAAATATTAAATTCTTCATCACTCAACAAGAGTATGAAGAATATCAAAAAACTAAATCTCGAGGGTTTCCTTGAGATTTTTTCATATTTGCAAAATATTATCCCTATCATTATAATATAGTTATGTTTTAGTGTTTTAATTTTTTATTTTTTAGATCTAATATATCATGTTCAATCTTATGGAAAAACTCTTTGGCAAGTGACCAGAAACCTCTACGCCAGTAGTCAATGATACAGTGCGCCATATTGAGGAACAGGAACATATTGATCCAATGCTGCAGAAGCGTTTTCATCGCGTTATTGATCATATTCGCACGAGTCTGAAGACGCATAAATTTGGTAAAATCCTTAGCGAAACTGAAAATAGCGTTATGCATACCAAGATTTCAAAAATACAATTCGATGGTAATGATTCATGTGTCATTACATTTAACGATCGTCCGCAAGATGATGAATTTGAACTTGAATGAGATATTGATCATAATCCGCAATTAGCACATGATATCTATGAAGTTACAATTGAGGTAGATGGTACTATTGTAGTAGAGAGATGACGTCCTGATGACGGTGGTATGATGCATTTCGCACCAGTAGACCATGAAGATATTGTCAAGATGATATGATTTACAGAGAGATGTATGAATCTTTCTGCTGCTGAAACAATTATATAAAAAAATCGAAGCTTCAGGATACATACAAGTCTATCGCCCTCCAGTCACATTCTTCACATGCTGGATAATTTCATCATAGCGCACAAAGATCACATCGAGCTGGATATCTCCGTCGTGTCTATGTTCACGTAAGTAACATTCGATCGTCTTGTGGAGATGTTTCAACTTAGTAGGAGTGATATAATCATGAATATCCAGAACATGATTGACAAGTTTGACCTCGACGAAAGTCAGCAGATCTCACTTTCTCACGATGATATCGAGCTCTCATCCTCTGATAGTGTAATTTCTTTCGATGATCGTATATCACTGATTAACCAGATATTCACAGGCAAGTCATTCTGCCAGATATCCATCCAGTTTTTTTTGATTTGATTTCATGCTATATTTATCTATATTGGCTGACTAGTATCAAGTCTTTTTTTGTTTTTAATTTTATATTAGTCTATCATGTCATTTTTTAAGGAGTGGAAGTTCCGTGCAATTGCTCTCGTAGCACTATTGTCACTGTGATTGGTTATATTTGGCGCACCGTTCAAGAAGGGTATGGATGTGGCTGGTGGAGTAGAACTCACCTATCAGATCGACTTCTCCAAGTATCGTAGTATCTATCCTAAGGATGGAGAATATAATGCTGCAGTACTCAGCGCCAAGGAAATCATCAAAAACAATATCACGAGAAGAGTAAATGGTATGGGTGTCGGTGATGCCGAGATCAAACTTCTTAAAGTAGGAGAAAAAGACTATATCGTTATCAAGGTAGGTCTGACAGAGCAAGACGCTCAAGCATCTGGAGGCACAACAAATATCGAAGCTACCAAGGCAATTATCGGTAAGACTGTCGAACTCGAGTTTAAACTTCCAAATACTGCCAAGGCAACGCCAGAGCAGCTTGCCGCAAGACTCAAGATTTCAGAAGATCTTCTCACCTCGATTGTTGCGAGTCCTGATAAGTTTGCTCAGCTTGCTGACGGTAAACAGTCAGATGATATTTACTATGAATCACTTAACAAATCATTTGATCAGCTTCCACAAGTCTATCAAGACAATGCTGACAAGCTCAAAACTCTGTCATGAGTCGCAAATCAAGTGATCAAATGAGTATACGGAGAGCAACAAGATGCTTCAGGTAACATTCAAAAGATCGAGGGATTCTTTATTATCAAAGCTAATGGATCGACAACAATCCCATCAACACAGGTATCTCCTGCTAAATTTACTACAGTGACAAAAGAATTTAACGTAACATCAGGTCAATCATATGCTCTCAATGCGCCAGTAAGTGGCACTGTAGTAGCTACAGGTATTGTATTGGTTGGGCCAGACTTAGCTCTTGTTGATACCTTATTCCCAGCTGCACAAGCATATCGTGCAAGTGTCTATCTTGTACCACTATCATGATTTGCTGCCAATAGTCCTCTCATTACATCACTTACAGGCTCAATCGCAACCAAGGTCAAGCCAGTTGCAAACTCAGGATTTGATCTGCTTCTTGATGATCAGTGGATTGATCTTGCAACACTTCAAACCGTACAGACAGGTCTTACGATTGCTTCCGGAGAAACACTCAAGATCGTTGACTCAGCACAAGGTACCATCATTATTAGCCTTACTGAGAGTAAGTCAGCCTTGGATAATCTTCAGCTTATTAGGAAGATCTCATGAGCAACAGATACAAACCGTGAAGCCTTGATCTCGAGACTGACAACTGATACAGTATATAATATCGAACAAATCTTCATCAAAGATACAGCATCATGGATGCCTGCGATCGAATCAAAAGGCAAGAGAATACTCAATGGAGCATATTTCCAAAGTGCTGCTACGAGCCAAGGACAAGCGGGCCTCCCAGTAGTATCAATTCAGTTCAATAAAGAAGGATGAGATATCTTCTGTAATCTTACTGCAGAATCAATCGATAAGCAGATGGCAATCTTTGTGTGAGGTAAACTCGTGACCAACCCTGTAATTAGAAGTAAGATCTGCGGTGGACAAGCTCAGATTGATGGACAGTTTACTGATCAAACATGTTCTGATCCTAAGAACCCTACGGTTACGCATCAAGCCAAAGATACCATCGAATGAGCATCATGTCTCGTCGCAAGTCTCAATGAATGAGCACTCCCAGCGCCACTGATCCTGTCCAACGAAGCAACACTCGCTCCAACACTCGGAGCTAATGCATGGGTCAAATCGGGGTATGCAACAATCTTATGACTTATCCTTGTGTTTGCGTTGTTGTGGTATATGTATGGCTTTGCCAAGGCGATGATTGGATTTGTATCACTCGCTACGTTCTTGATCGTATTACTTGCCTTTGTGAAACTAACATGATATGCACTATCTCTCTCTGGTATTGCTGCTATCATCCTGACCATCGGTATGGGAGTCGATAGTAGTATCTTGATCTTCGAGAGACTCAAAGAAGAGATGAGCCGTGGCCTCAAGCTCGTACCAGCTATCCTCACAGCATATGAGAGATCTTGGGCTCCTATCTTAGACGGTAACGTAGCGACATGACTCATCGGTTTTGTGATGGCATTGGTTGGATCTGACATCTTCCAAGGGTTTGGGTTTATGATGGCGATCAATAATCTCATCTTATTATTATTCACTGTTCCATTGACCAAATATCTCCTCCTTTGGTGGGCAGAAAACAAAAAATCATAGTAACAGCATATGCACTAAAGTACTAACTTCGTGTCGCCCGCAAGGGTGTAAATCATAAATTATAGTATAGAAATATAAGTCGTACCTTACAAACCTTACCACTTTATAAACCTTATAAACTTCTTCTTATGAAAGCTCACTTCCCAATTATCAAACGTGCTGGACTATGGGTCTCTGCGGCACTGTTACTTATGCTCGCGTCAGCGGTAATATTCTATGTGAACTTCCGTCCGTCCATCCAGTTTACTGGTGGTGCTCAGATCAAGGTAGCAGGAGCACTATCAGACCAAGCAAAACAGGATATCCTCGCGATACCTGGAGTCAGTCAGGTAGGTCTCAATACTGAAACCATCAACGATACAGAATATACGACAGTATTGACGCAAGTCACAAGCAAAGACGATGCACAAATCACTAAGATCTCCAAAGCAGTACAAGATGCTCTTGTGGCTAAAAAGCACATCACTGATAGCGGCAAGATTGTGGAGAGTAGTATTGTCTGACCGAGTATCGGGGAATACTTGACCAAGTCAGCTCGTAACACAATCTTGATCGGTCTGTTCTTGATTGCGATCTATATGGTATTCTCATTTGCTGAGGTAAGACGTTATATCCAGCCTCAGGTGTTGGCAGCGATCACGATCTTCACGATGATGTTCGACGTATTGATACCAATGTGAGTATATGGTCTCAAGATGATGATAGATCCTACGACACAAGTGGATGTAATCTTCGTGATCGCATTGCTGACTACGATGGGTTATAGTATCAACGACACCATCATTATCTTTGATCGTATCCGTGAAAACTTGAGCAACATGTGATCCAAGGTCAAAGATATTGGACAATTGTTTGAAGATAGTATCTGGCAGACGATGAGAAGATCAATGGGTACTTCAATCGCAACATTTGTAGTAATAATAGCGATGTATATCTTTGGAACAGGTGATTTAGGTAGGTTTGCATTCTCGATGGGAGTAGGAGTAATCTCTGGTAGTCTATCGTCTATTTTCCTTGCAGCTCCACTTGCGTATTTGATTATCAAGTATAGTAAGAAGGATAGCAAATAAGAGTAGAAATGTAAATATAAAAAACCTCAGCACTGGAAAGATGCAGCTGAGGTTTTTTTTAGATTTGAATTTATCATCTCCATCACTATGATAAAGATAGATGTCTATCGATTATACTTATCTTATCAATCATAGTGATACTACACTAGCAAAACCAGTCCTCTACTTGAGGAAGTACTGGATTTCCATGGTTGAGAGAACTCGAAGAAGTCAGAAATTTTTCTATTTATCATGAATTAGGCGTCTCGGTAAGAAGAGTATTATGAATCATATTGCTCGCTGTGGTGCTGATCATAAGGCTATCATCATTCATGCAGATACGCTCGATCATGAATGGAAGGATAATGTGCAGAATATTATATCATTTCTACAACATAGTATTGAGAGTTATCATGTGTTAGATGTTTTTATTGGGGAGATAGAATTGCTGAGTGATTATGAGTTATTACTTGACTACATCGCATGAGAAGTATGAATCGCTCATTGCTTCTTTACAACATCGCATGAGCTATTGCTCGAGTGATATTTAAGCACCCATAACATGAATCGTAGTAGTCATAAGATGTTACCGATGGAGTATGATGAATACAAAACTCATGGTAAGCAGTTTCGTTCGTTTACTCATTATGTCAAAGATACGGGCATCCCAGAAGCACTATCATTGGAGAAGGCATGACACCAGCCAATCTTTGGTTATTATTTTCAGTCGTTGGTGTCAATGATTTTGCTACAAGATATTATAGGGTTTTACTCGGTGGGTAATGTGATCTTACTCAAGGCTACCTTTGATTACATCTTGAGAAATTCTGGTAAGCCTATGACGCATCACTTTATCGCAAGCCAACTTCAGATCCAGTGACATCGTGCACATCATGCTACGATCAAGTCATATTGTGGCTATTTTGAGGATGTGTGATTATTCCATAAGATACGCCAGTATGATGTACATGGTTGATTCTGACATCATATCGTATTTATTCCGATTGATCATGGGATCATCAACTTTTATCAGGATTCAAATATCGATGCTAAGCCTATTGCCTTGGCTACTATTATCGTCAATAGACTAATCACATTAGGCAAGTCTATCGGTGCGACAATCACAACTACGTGATATGTAGATATTATGGATTATCAACAAAAAGTATGCTATATTGTCGCAATATGAAGAACACAGCAGCAGGTCAATCAATGCAGAGCAAGCTACTTGAGCGCATGATATACAACCTGGGTAGTAGACCTCGTATCCTGACATCGTGATTGATATGATGTCATTGATGGTCCTTACTTATTCAAAATATTGACTAAATAGTAGTTATATTATATAATTCGTCATTCTATTATCATAAATATGATTGATTATCATATTTTTTATTCTGATAATAGATGAAATTCATATCAAGTTGCATACTGTCAACAGATTAGGTATTTCTAAGCTGATTGTCAAAAAACGACCCTTAACATTTTAAAAAACCCAAAACCCTAAAATATGAAAAACATTTTTTCGGAGTAGTATTCTCCATAAACAAAACCTCCTTTTAAAATTACCGCTAGGAGTAAAAGAAGTGGTGAAGAAAAATCTTAAATCATTCAAAAAAACAAAATTTAATAACATTTTTATGAAATCTCAAAAGATTAAAGACCAATTTAAATTTAGTGCTTCAGGTGTAGATATATCTGAAACACCTCAATGTGTTAAAGCATTTGCTCAAAAAGGAGTAAACGTTGCTGTCTTAGCGAACGAAACAAATGCTATTGTTAAAGAGCATAATATTCGCTCTCCGTTTCCCATTGTGGGATTACCAATGGCTGTAATTGGTGGGAAAGCAATTCGCTATGCCAAGGACACTACAGGTACGTCAGAGCTAACAAAAGCTAACACACAGGTATTCGAGAATGGCGAAATGACAACTAATGAGTTTTCAAAGAAGCAGCAAGAATTAATTCTTACTATGGACTATCCTCAAGAAGTTCTTGATGAACAAAAAATGGTAGATAGTTATGTTCGAAATGCTGCCGAAGAGCAAGGATTAGGCTATGTAGATAGCTTGTATTATCGTTCTGCTCGTGACTCCAATGAAGATGAGCAAGGAAAAGATGATGCAACTGCTGGAGCTGGAATTGGTGAAAGTTATCCCGAAAATTTTACTCCAGAGGATGGTGAGTTAGCAATGAAAAAAGTACATGCATCGGCATATACTTTTCAAGCTTGCGGTGCATTTAAGGGAGTAAAAACAGATACCGGTGAACCTGAATTAGAAGGAGGTAATATGTGTGTGGTAGTTATGCCACAGATATATTCTACTGTATATGGTTCTGCACTGGTATTTGGTGATATTACTGGACAGTTTATTAATATTAAATTTAGCCCGAAAAAAATGGGCGAAAGTTTAGTTGCTGGAAATGGAGAAGGAGTACAAGAATTTAAGGTGTCAGTAGATTTATTACGTAAGTACATTGCTTCAGGATATACTGGTGGTGACCCAATTATTGGCAAAAGTCATAAATTGGACAATATTATGTATCAAGTAGTGATAGCGTTGGCTCACTTTGCGATGGTTTTGCAAGATAAGTATGGATTCGTGATTGACACAGAAATGGCTATAGGTACTCTAACTAAACAGTTAGGTGCACAAATTTATATTGCCTGTGTTCAATTTAGGGAACATACGGCGATTCAAGCACTACGCCGTAAAACAACTCTTGAATTACATGAAGTAAAAGAATTGCCAAAAGAAGAACCAGTGATTACTGGAACTTCGGTTGGTAACTTATGTGTTGTAGGAGAAGTGCATCATATTCATAGCGAAGAGCAATTGCGTACCGCTCCTACTGAGGGTAAAATCTTTGTTATGGATGAACCATATCCATCAGCTACTGGTTTGATTTCATCTCCATTGAGAGGAATTATAACTAAGGGTGTTGAATTTGCTCATCTTTGCTTGTGTATTGATGGTATTAAGCCTGGATTGGCAAATATGATGGCGAAAAAGCTTATTGAAAATGGAGAAACAGTAACTATTCTGGATAACAGAGTATATATTGGCGACCATTCTGATAAGTTTGAGGTGCATCATATTGACCTTAGTAAGTTGAAGAAACTTAATAAGACGCTTGCTGGTTTAGTATTTGGCAAACCAAGTCAAATTAATAAGGTATATATGTTATTTGTATTAGACCTTATTTCTGAAATTTCGCTTGCGAGATTAGAAGAGCTGATTTGGGATGCATTTTTGCCATCACTTCTTGATTGGGCTTACGTTGAAAATATTGACCGTTCCACCGAAAAGGGTCGAAATGCGTATAATATAATTAGGCACTATATGGAGGTACATAGTACGACTGATTCAAAAGTTGCGTTTGCAAAAACTGTTGCTGGTCATGCTGCTCCATTAGTAGCATTATGCCAACAATTTGGAAAGATGTTTAACTTAAGAACCTATGGTGGTCGTTTGGATGAAGATCCAAATAACCTTGTAGGTATTTTGCCTGCTGAGATTACTCCATGTGAAAAGGATGGTAAACTACTTGGCTATAATGGCTATGCAATGTATTGCGAAGAATGGGGTGAAGTGGCATTGGATATGTCATTGATGGTTGTTGCTCAGCTCAAAGAGTGGGGTTATGATAATGTATCAGTGTTTATCCCTAATGTATCAACACCACTTCATTTCGAGAGACTGGTGATTAATAAAATGCAATATTATGGAGTTGAAGACCATGAATTGCATATTATGAATGAGACCGGTACTGTGTCATGGTACTTTAATGAGGACTATGTAAATACAGAAACTGGTGTAACAGCTCCATCATTTAAAAAATTAGGAGTAGTTAAGCATTCTTGGGGGTTTAATGATAAGCGTCATATTGGCGGTGGTTACCATCGTGTTTATCAATTTAAAGATGGACGTGATGATTTGAACTCATCCATGATGCAACGCATGATTGAGATTGAGAATGCTGAAGCAAAAAAAGCTGATATGAAAACAGGCTCTTGTGGGCTTGCCAGTATGGGAGCTATTAAAGCGATGGTTCGTTCCGGTGCTGAAGTAGTAGGAATTCCCTTTGGAAAAAAATTCCTTGATGGGTATAATCTTTTATACAAGTTAGAAGAAGAACTGATTGAGGAGTTGCTAGAAGCATAAAAACAAAAAACCAAAAAGTTAAGTCAAAGGCGTCGAGATTCTCGACGCCTTTCTTTTTATCCAAAAACGGCAACAGTGGTTTTTGGATTTGAATTTGTGACTCGCATAGCTATGATAGATGTATGCAATTGACCAGAGATCTTCTTCATACAACATCGACTTATATCAATCTCCTCGCTGAGCAGTGAATCACTGATCTTAAGGGGCTTTTGTCATATTATCCCAGAGGCCATGAAGATAGAGAACAGATCTTCACCGTAGCGCAGGTACGCGCAAACCCCGAACTCAAGGTTACTCTCAAAGCGCAAGTAGTAGAAAAGAAATACGTCAGACTACGTACTCGTACGATCTGACAATGTAAAATAGTGGACGAAGAGGGAAATGAAGCAGAACTCAGTTATTTCAAGACCTGATATGTATTTAATGCGATTAAGGAGTGACAGCGATATTTGATTGTAGGTAAGCCTAAGATTACACCGAAGAAAGTCATATTTTCTCATCCAGAGTTGGTTCCTACGGAACCACCATCACAGGACATCTATATAAAACTTCCAGAAAAATCAGAAAAAGAGTCAGAAAAATCAGAGAAAGATAGGCAACAACTAAGTGATGAAGAAATAAATACATTGATCCAGTTACTACTTCGCAGTAGTGTAGAAATTCATAAGAAATATTGAAATACTCTATCAGAAAAGCAATATCAAAAGATTTTGAGTATAAAATTAATAGAATGCTGAATTAAACACCAAATAGAATCGCCAATTAATATTGTAGAGTGAGATACATACATTGGCTCGAAGTATATGGATTTATTAATTGAAAATTCCATAGCTGTAGAGCTCAAATCGGATAGTAATGTTGATAGAACCAAAAATGCATTTGCTCAATTAAGAAAATATTTAGAACTTGGACAGATTCCAGTATGAATGGCAATTAACTTTGGCGGATCAAAAATTGAAGCTCATAGGCTAAATCTTGACTATCAAAAGCAAAATATAGAAGAGAAAAAAGAGCAGATAGAAAATAACAAAAAAGATTCTATGTCCGATCTTTCCGAACCTCTTTCCGATCTTTCTGGAAATTTCTTCCCAGCTATAACATCTGCAAAAGCGAGCAATAAAGTCGAGCGTCTGTATCCCATTTACTCCGAGCTCCAAGGTATCTCTCCATGACGATTTGCCAATAAAATTCGAGAGCAGCTTGATCATATTGATGGGGTATTTCCAGAATTTTTGCCTGAGGATTTTATGACACAATTCTGACTGATCTCACGTCCTGCCATGATTCGTGGCTTACATTATCCTGATGATCATGAGCACTTGGAGAGAGCTCGCTATCGTTGGTATTTTGAGAAGCTTCTTGCTATCCAGCTACAGACGCAGATTGCTCGTCGTCACTATCAAGGCACACCTAGCGGACAGCTCCAAGGTAATCCAGATCGAGAAGTGATTAAGCAGGTGACACAGAATCTACCATTTACTCTGACTGACCCACAGAAGAAGTGCATCAAACAAATTGTAGACGACTTCTATACGGGTAAGCCGATGATGCGTCTCATGCAGTGAGATGTAGGAAGTGGTAAGACGGTCGTCGCTGCGATTGCGTGTTATTATCTTGTCAAGCAGTTGGGTCAGCAAGCGATCATCATGGCTCCACTGGAAGTGCTTGCTCAGCAGCATTATCTAAGTATCAGTAAACTCTTACTCCCACTGGGTATCAGAGTATGACTACTTGTATGATCACTACCAACATCACAAAAGGATAAGATGCGTCTCATGATGAGAGCGTGACATATTGATGTCGTGATCGGGACACAGGCACTGGTACAGGAGGGGATTGATTTTCATAATCTGGGATTAGTCGTGATTGATGAGCAACACAAATTTGGTGTGATGCAGAGAGGCTTCTTCCATCAGTTTGATCATCCACACATCTTGCAGATGACGGCGACTCCGATACCTCGTTCACTGGCACTTGCTGCATTTGCAGAGTTTGATGTGAGTATTATCGATCAGCTACCGTGAGGCCGTAAGCCAATCATCACCAAGGTCGCTACCAATGCTAATACCAAGAAGATCCAACCATGGATCGAAGACAAACTCAATCAAGGTCAGAATATGTTTGTTGTCGTACCGCTCATCGAAGAGTCAGAGCAGATGGAGGGAGTAGATAATGCGCTCGCAGTCTATGAGCAGATGAAGGAGTTGTATCCTCGTCACAGTATCGGACTCATGCATGGCAAGATGAAGCCTAAGGAGAAAGATGAGGTGATGTCTGACTTCAAATCCAGTAAACTCCAGATTTTAGTGTCTACTACTGTGATCGAGGTGTGAGTCGATGTACCGCATGCAACCATCATGATCATCAAGTCTGCCCAACGCTTTGGTCTCGCACAACTCCATCAGCTGAGATGACGTGTGGGTAGGTCAGATCTCCAGTCATACTGCTTTCTCGAGACTGATCGTAAAGATGTAGAGCGCCTACAGGCGATGGAAGACACTACTGATGGGTTTAAGCTCGCAGAGCTGGATATGAAATTACGCGGAACCTGAGAATTACTATGAACTCGTCAGAGCGGTATTGCTGATATCCCACTGGAGATGATTGGCAACCTATCGCGAGTAGAAGCTGTCTCTGATGCAGCTCACTGGTTACTCGATTATTATCCAGATCTCGTCTGACTTGAACAATTACAAAAAAACCTCCATATTACGAAGGAGGAGTTGTTGAGTTAGATAGAGTTAGATTCAAAATGAAATAATTGTTTTAATGGTCAAACTTTTTCAATACTGAGTGATTTTTTAATTGTGTGATCGATGTCTATTGGATGATTACTATTGGTTGCGATTTCTTTTACTTTATCAAAATTCTCTGCTTGCATAAAATAATAGATACACTTTGTCTCTTCATCAAGAAAACATGCTTCACAACTAACTCATTCCTCTTTTAAGGTTTCAAGAACTTCATTTGATCTGATTTTAAGTTCTTCGCATCGATCTAATCGAGTTTTTTCATTTCATGGTTTAAGTTTAAATTTTACAAGAACTACTTGAGACATGTTAGATTGATACGGATAAAATTGAGTTTATGATGATGAAGTGTTGAGAAAAATCAAGTTATAAAAAAAGCACAAATAGAAATATCTATTTGTGCTATTTACTCGTTTAGTTTTAATTTAGGCAGCGACGGGATATATTGTTGACCTTCTCTTAAAAAGAGCATCAGCAACGATAGTTTTAGAACTATCTGTAGCACCATGTAAACATACAAGACTTTTGTATGGCCACCAATTACGATTAATTGTTTTAGCGTTGAACATCTTTTCATATACATTGATTGTATAAGTATAGAGTTCATCAATATTAGCAAGTTCGGTCTTATTATTCTTATCTAGAGGCTGGTGGTGCATGTATTGCTCAAAGATACTAGAGCAAAAATCATGATAACGCCTTGTCAATAAGATATGAGAGTGCCAAAATGGATCAACCATTTCAGATACTGCATGCTCATTGATAGGATCGAGCAATGCAACAACATAGTAGAGCTTAAGATTAAAGATCCCTTCATTAAGAAATTCTTCAGTGCATGTGATACCACGTTCGAGTGAATCTTTTGCAACAAGCATTTTGATTCTCTCTGAGTCTGCATCAATATGCGAATCAATCATTTCAATTTTTTTAAGGCTCTAGCATAGAAGATTTAAATAAATACTAATAATGTTTCCTAATAAGATCTAATAATTGTCTGCAAAGGTAATCATCATCTTTTAAATA